>CAYWDY010000005.1:7719-15852 GCA_964455985.1 uncultured Flavobacteriales bacterium | reverse complement strand
CTTCTTGGTAAAGAAAGACAAGTCCACATCCAATCCGAGCAAGGTCTCACTGAAACGACGCTGCACGCCACCGGTGAAGTCGAATTCTGATTCCGTTGATCCGAAGTCATCGCTGAGATCGGAATAGCCGAACTGGGCACGGTAACGGTATTTCGTGCTGTCCAAAAGCGTACTGGCGATGCCGAACCGTCCGCCGTACTCCATAAAACGCTGACGCGCATCTTTATCCTCGATGATCGTATCCGAGGTGTTGTATCCGTAATAATGAACCATGTTACGGTCGAAGGAGAGGTCACCACTCAAGGTAGCGTGTGAAAGGAAGTACTTTCCGTCAAGTCGTGCTGAGTTGCGCGAGTAATCGGCATTGCCGTTGTCCTGGAACGTGGGCGAGCCGGAAAAATGCCTGGCATAAAAACCCAGTGCGCCTTTCTGGCTGCGCAGCGATGCAATGGAAAGCTCACCCAAGTATTTGGAATAATTACCGCCACCAGCCTTCAGGTAACAGCGATATAATTTGGGCAAAGGCTCGTCTTTGATCTTGACGGCCTTGATGGAAGCTGCCTCATATCGTGTTTCCGCTTTTCTGGACACGAACGAATATTCTTGGGTAGGCACTACGGCAGACGACGTATCACCTTCGGGGAGATCCGAGATCTTATTTGACTCGGCCAATACCGGTTTGTATTCCTTGACAATCAGGTATTCCTTATCGCCCAGGTTTTTCTCTCCGGTTGTTTCCTGCGCAGATACCCACACGGGGATACCGATTAGCAGAAGAATGTATAGTGTTCTCTTTCTCATGTCCGGTCTGGATTTAATTACCTGATTGGATTTATGTCAAGGGTATCCGAAGGAGTCGGAGCGTTACGCTTCTTCTCTTCCATGATCTCGCGGTCTTTGGATTTACGATCCGTATCCAAGGCATCTAGCTTCTGACGAGCCAAGGCCTTCAGATCCTCCTGATGTTCATTTTCACGCTCAGAATGATCGACGATACTCTTGTAGGTCTCCCGGGCCTGGAAGGTGTCCTTCAGGGCGAGGTAATTATCCCCCAGCAGAATGAATGACTTGGCGATCCAGAAATCATAGGAAGGCACTTGCTTCTGCACCTCGAAAATCAGTTTCTGACTTTCCTTGAATTTACCGTCGCGGTATTCAATCAGCGCGATGGAGTATTTGCTCTCGGCCGTCATCTCGGAATTCGTCCGTTTGGCTACGACAGCGAAAGCGGTTTTCGCTTTGGCATTATCCCCCACTTCGAGGTAACAACGACCGCTGATCAATTGTGCCTCATTCAACAAATCTTTGTCGGTTCCATTCTCTTCGATGATCTTGGCAGCGGCTTTGAGCGCTGCGGTGCAGTCGTTCAATTTCTGATACGACCGCAATTGACCGGCGCGGGCGGCCGCCATATTCTCCTTCACTTCGGCGGTTTTCTCCAACGCATCGAAGCGTTCCGCTGCTTCGCGGTAATGCTTCGTGCGGTATTGAATCCAAGCTGCATTCAACAGGGAACGTTCCGTAAAGGCGTTCTTCGGCTGGGTAATCACGTATTCATACCCCGGTAACGATTCCTCGTAACGCTTCGCACGGAAGAGGCAATCACTCCGGTAATAAGAAGCATTCACCTTGAAGATAGCATCGGGGAAACGGGTAAGGTAGGTATCGAAATCACGGACGGCCTCGTCGCAACGGCCCTGCGTATAGAGCAACTCAGCGGCTTCGTAAATCAAAGAATCCTGTCCGGCCTTGCTTACGTCGGCATTGGGAACATCCTTTACATAAGCCAGGTAATCCTCCACCTTGTGCTGAGATACGGATATGTTCTTAAGCTGATGCAACGCCTCGGTCGCTTCGGGCGTGTTGGGGTATTTGGAAATGATACGCTTGCATGCCACTACAGCCTGCTCGTCTTTTCCGTCGTTGTAATAGACCAAGGCCTCACCCAATTCCGCTTTACGCACGTAGCTGCTGTTCGGAAAATCGTTGATGACCCGCTGGAAGAATCCGAGTGATTTAGCGTTATTACCCAAGGTAAGGTAAGCCTGACCAGTCTCGTACAATGCATCGTCGAAATAAACCGACTGCGGATATTTCTGCAAAATGCGGTTGAGCACTTCGACCTTCTCATTGAGTTTTCCCTGCACACCGAAAATGATGCCTTGCTGGTACAGGGCGTAATCCGATGAGCGGGCGCCTGCCTTTACCGCCTGGCCGTAGAAATCCAGGGCAGACGATTGATCGTGCTGCATGAAATTGCAATCACCGATTCTCAACAAGGCATCCGAATATCGCTCTTCATCGGTGTGAGGCTTATCCTTGATGTATTTGCGAAATGCCGTCTCCGATTGATCGTAACGCTCCAGCTTGAACTGCGCATAGCCCAGGTTGTAATTAGCCAGGTTGTAATGGGCCGTGGTGACGGCAGCCGGTATGAAAAGGTAATCGGTGTAAGCGCGTGCTGCCGCATCGAACTTACCCAACTTGTATTGCGCCTCACCCTTCCAATAATTCGCCTCGGCCGTCAGTCGTCCATCTTCGGGATGTTCCAACGAAACGCCGAACAACTTGATGGATTCCGCCCATTGATTGTCCATGTATAATTCTATCCCTCGGTAGAATGCGACTCGCTGATAGGCAGCATTCATGCCCTTGGTGCGTGCCTTGATCGATTCGAGTGCGGTAAGGGCATCTTTGTAATTCCGCGTACCGGCGTAAATGTTGATCAATATCTCCTGTGCTTCCGGAGCGTGATCACTTTCAGGATATTGCTTGAGGAAGGAACGGATAGCGTCCGTGGCCACCGACTGGAAAGCCAGCTCATACGACAACTTGGCATAAAAGAAACGAGACTCCTCGGTGACGAACGGATCGAATTCCATCTTAGCGCACGACTGGAAAGCACTGCGTGCACTGCGCTTGTTGTTGGCACGAAGGAAGCAGTCACCCAGGTGATAGTACGCGTTCTGCGACAACGAATCCTCGGTGAGCGTCAACTTCTGGAAATAAGGAATGGCCTTGGCATATTCGCCGGTACGGTAATAAGCGTAGGCGATGGCGTAATAATCAGGAGCGGAGACAGCAGCTGAATTCTTTTCATAGTCCAACAGATAGGGCAATGCCTGAGCATAGTCGCCTTGCTGATAGTGTGACTCTGCCACCATTCTAGAAATCTCCATGCCGTTGCGGGCACCGGCAGAATCCATGGCATTGGGTGCATACTTTAGCACCTGATCGAACTTACCTTGCTTGTAATAGATCTGGGTGATGTAATACGGTGCAACCGGCGCAAAGGCTTCGGACTGTCGCAGCTTGAGGAATTCACGCAGGGCGGCTTCATAATCCTGATTGACAAAAGCCATGTGAGCGTAGTAGTACTGGGAAGCCGTGGCGTATTTGCTATCTCCATCCTTGACAGCAAAGAAAGACCTCGACGCTTTGTCGTAGTCTTCGGTCATGTACGCGCTATAGCCGGCCTTGAAATTGACTTCGTCCTTTTCCGATGTCGAAAGTTTAGCCAACTCCACTTTGGAATACCACTCACCGGCCTTTTTGTACTTGCGGTTCCGGTAATAGAAATTCGCCAATGATAGTCGCGCTTCTTCTACCAATGGACTCTCTGGATATACAGACAAGAAGTGGATCAATAAGTATTCCGCATCGGGCTGAAAAAGTTCTGCGGCACAGCGACCCACGTAATAGGTGGAATTCATTCGGGCTTCCAGCGACACACTCTCGGTGGATGATATGACAGCTTCGAAACCCTTTCGGGCGGCGGCATACTTCTGCTTATCCATCAAGTCAAGCGCGGAGCGGTATGTCCGGTCGGGCTCGGTATAAATCATGGTCTGCTGGGCAGAGGCATGAAACAGGCTGACCCCAAGGATCAGCGCCAGGATTATTCTTCTCGACATGCAACAGGGATTTGGCGTGATAACGACACTGTCTACAAAAGTATTGTCCAGGGCAAAGAGCCTCTTTTTGAGCACCTTGTATTTACCAACACTCTTTTGCACATGAACCTTTTTCGCGCGCTTTTGTTATCTTCGTCATGATGTACATTCTCAAGGTCAAGGGGACAGCAAAAATCCCGGATTATGTCCAGCTCAGGGACGATAAATTCACCCTGCTCGCCTACTTCCGTGTGGATCGTCCCGAAAAAGCATTGGTGAAAGCCGGCTTGGGTGATCGCGAAAGCGAACTGATCGAATTGATCCGTCAACTCCCTTACGGCAAGATCAAAAAGCTCGATTGAGCCGGTGGAAAAGTCGATCGGTACAGACCGGTTCTCTCGCCTGCGTTTGTGTAGTTTTACGCCATGGAGAATAACTTGGTCCGATTACAGGACGCTACCATTCATCAGTCTGGCGGAGCCGTACTTTCTCACGTATCGCTCAGCTTAGCCAAAGGAGAATTCGTCTACCTCATCGGTAAGACAGGCAGCGGTAAAAGCAGCCTGCTGAAGGCATTATACGGAGAACTTCCCTTGGAATCCGGCGAAGGCTCCGTAGCCGGTTACTCCCTAAACAGTCTCACCCCCAGTCAGCTTCCCTTCCTCAGGCGGAAGCTGGGAATCGTTTTCCAGGATTTTCAACTGCTGTCTGACCGTTCTGTCCAGGCCAACCTGCACTTCGTGCTGAATGCTACCGGTTGGAAAGAAAAAGCGGCCATCGAGGCACGCATGGAAGAGGTGTTGACCCGCGTTGGATTGGCCACCAAAGGATACAAGATGCCCCACGAGCTCAGTGGCGGCGAGCAGCAGCGCGTCGTTATCGCCCGAGCCCTGTTGAACCATCCTGAACTCATCCTGGCCGATGAGCCCACCGGCAACTTGGATCCGGATACCGCCGAGGATATCATGCGTTTGCTGTTCGATATCAGCAGCAAAGGCACAGCCGTACTCATGGCCACGCACAATTACGGCATCATGGAGAAATTCCCCGCCCACACGTTTAAATGCGAAGGTGGACATCTGGTCGAGATTCCGTTGGGAGCAGCGGTCTGATCCGTTAAAACAGTTGTTGAATCAGCACCTCCGCATTTTTTCGGTTGGAGAATCCGGTCTCCAACATTGACTGACGGAGCGATAGATAATCCGAGCTGAGAGCGCCCGTTGAACATGCACGTTGTATGGCGTGAACAAATTCCTCGGGTGAATCAACGATGGTACACAGCGACTCCAGGCCGGTTTGGGCTACCATGGGCGTATTTACGATACAAGGCCGCCCAAGAAAAAGGGCGGCTAACAATTTCAATTTTATTCCGGTCGACTGAAAAGTCGGGAGCACATTGACTCTTGCGCAAGCGATATGTCGGTGTATCTCCTCGGGCGAAAGGTCATCCAGTAATATGACATTATTTGTCTTTGCCACTGCCTTACGCAACTCGTCCGAAGGATTCGAACCGGCGATCTTCAGCATATGCTTCATCCGGCTGAATACTTGCTCGACAAGAAAAAGCGCTGCCTCATTGTTTTCACCAACGGCCAGATTGCCGTGGTAAAAAGCAAAATCCTCCACGGACTCAGAGACGGTCAACTGATCAAAGGGATGGAATGCCGGAAGGTAAAAGGAACGGGAATGGATGGAGGCGAAATGGCGCTGGTCTTCGGGTGAGATGGCAGCGACCGCATAAGCGCTTTTGAGAATGGATTCATAGCGTCGCAAGCGCCTGGACTCCAATTGAAGGTAAAAACGTTTCCACACTTTTTTTTCGACCCTGGCCAGGTGAGCATAATAATCATGTTCGACATTATGTGTACGAACCACCATCCTTCGGCTGGCGAAAGCGGGATCACTCAGGAGTCCGGTAGAATGCAGGCCCTCCATGAGAATGGGGTGCTTGTCCTGCAATAACCGTTCGCGCAAGGCTTGTGATTGCCGGGTAGAAACGATATAAGGCTTCGAGCCGAACAAGAGCCACGGGTTGGAAGCACGAGCGTAGTAATGAACCTCCTCGGCGTATTGTTCCAACTCGGAGGCCGGATTCCGACCATACGTGAAATTATGCAGAATGATCTTGACTCCTGCGTTGTGCAAGGCTTTGATCTTATAGAACACATCGATCACCCCGCCATAGTTAGCCGGCAGCGGAACGTTGAAGGAAATGACGTGTAGCTTCCGGGGCTCAGACATGCTGGAATACAGTTAGAAACTTTTCCTTTTCCTGATCCCAATTCAGGGCTTGTTGAGCAGCAGGAATATTCTTCTTCCATTGATCTGCTTGTGTCTTATCCTGCATACAGTCATTCATGACTTGAGCCAGAGACTTAGGATCAATGGATGGTACCAAGGTGCCGATCTTGTAGTGTTCGACCACTTTGCGGATTTCCGGAAGATCGGATGCAATGACCGGGATTCCGGCGTTAATGTAATCGAACAGCTTATTGGGCAATGAGAATCGGTAGTTGAGGTTGGTGTCCTTGTCGAGGGTCAGTCCGAAATCAGCCAGTCGCGTATAGCGACGTAATTCCTGAGGCGTCATTTTAGGAATGAACATCACCTTTCCTTTCAGATTCTTTTCAGACACTCTTCGCTTTAACTGATCCAACACATCGCCACCACCGATGACAACCAGAAGACCGTTGTCCACCCACTGCATGGCTTCTACCGCCTCTTCAGCACCCCGGTCCTTGTTTATTCCGGCACCTTGTAGGAGGAAAATCGATTTATCGTGAGGCAGGCCCGCTTGTTCGCGCGTCAACTCCTGTTGGATGGATACACTGCTGAAATGATCTGTCATGGGCAGATTACGCACCACATGAACCAAGATGCCGTATTCTTTTTCGTACAGCTTGGCTATGGATTCATTGACCGTAATCATAGACTTGAGCCGAGGAAACAGGCAGGTAATGTATCCAGGTCATTTGCGTAAATGAGATCGAACTTCTTAAAGAGAAGGAAAAAGAAAAGGCGGATGTTGTAGGCTGCATAGAAGAGCGGCCCCGTTTCAAAGGGAAGGCGGAATCGTACGGTGCGGTAGGCCCTGGACGACATAGGCAGGCTGTCTTTTTTACGGCGACCCAGCAGGACAACCGTCGCCCCTTGACTGCGCATCGTGTAGGCAGCCCGGTGTACGCGCTGGTCCGTGACCAAGTCATTGATCACCGCCATGAATATCTTTTTACCCCTGAAATCCATTCAACCGACAATTATTCTCATGTAGCTGTAAGCCAACTATTTAAACCCTGATTTCAGCTTGTAAAAGGTCCGTTTATGGCCTATTTTTGTAAAAACAGGATTTACGTTATGGGAAAACAAAGTTATTCAAATCATCGACGTTATGTGTGGTGGTACCATGGCCTCCTTTTTGGACTAATTCTGGTTACCCTGACCGGCTCGGTAGTTAACCTGATCCATTCCATGAACGGTGAAGGTAATTTGTACTCCGCCGCCCTGCTCGTAGCCGTCAGTTTACTGTTCCTCTACTTCTTCTACGCGGTCCGTCTTTACGCCCTGCGACTACAGGACCGTATAATCAGGGCTGAGGAGAATTTCCGGCATATGACCTTGACGGGCAAACCCTTGGACCAGAAGCTGCATTTGAACCAGATCATTGCCTTGAGGTTCGCTCCGGATGATGAGTTCCCCGCCTTGTGTGAGCGCGCAGTGAAAGAGCATTTAACCCAAGAAGAAATCAAAAAACACATCCACCGTTGGCGGGGAGATTACCACCGGGTCTGAACACAATGACTTTTATCATTGTTATACGAGTGATACATCAAGAACTTAGAACCATCCTATGAATACCGTAAATACCCAAGCTGAATTGGAACGTCGCTTTCAGGAACGAATAGACCGAGGCGAGGTCATTGAGCCTAAAGATTGGATGCCGGAACGCTACCGCAAGCAGCTGATTCGTATGATGAGTCAGCACGCCCACTCGGAAGTGGTAGGCATGCTACCCGAAGGCAACTGGATCACCAGGGCTCCCAGCCTGCGTCGAAAATGTGTGTTGTTGGCTAAGGTGCAAGACGAAGGCGGTCACGGTCTTTATATCTACAGCGGCACCGAAACATTGGGCATATCCCGCGAAGAGTTGGTCGACGAGTTGTTATCGGGAAAAGCCAAATACTCCAGCATCTTCAACTACCCGACCTTATCCTGGGCCGACATCGGCGCTATCGGCTGGTTG
>CAYWDY010000005.1:0-7709 GCA_964455985.1 uncultured Flavobacteriales bacterium | reverse complement strand
CAAATGTTCCTTCGGTCCTTATTCGCGGGCGATGGTGCGTATCTGCAAGGAAGAGAACTTCCACCACAAGCAAGGCTATGAGATTCTGGCGACCTTGATGAAAGGCACCCCTGAACAACGCGCTATGGCACAGGATTCCATCAACCGCTGGTGGTGGCCCTCGCTGATGATGTTCGGTCCTTCCGATACCGATTCACCGAATAGCGCGGAGTTGATTCGTTGGAAGGTGAAGCGATACACGAACGATGAATTGCGTCAACGTTTCATCGACCGTACCGTTCCTCAAGCCGAGAACATCGGCATTAAAATTCCGGATCCGGACCTGAAATGGAACGAAGAGCGCCAGCACTACGATTTCGGTAAAATCAACTGGGAAGAATTCTTCCAGGTCATCAGCGGAAATGGCATCTGCAACCGGGAACGCCTCAAGGCACGTCGCAAGGCGCATGACGAAGGCGCTTGGGTCCGCGAAGCGGCCAATGCCTATGCCAGCAAACGGGCTTCTGCAACAGTCGCCGCGTAATTCAGTCACACCACTCACCTACCACCATAACCATCCATGAAAAAAGACGATTGGCCTCTTTGGGAAGTTTTCACGCAAAAACGTTCGGGGTTACCCTTCGAACACGCAGGAAATGTCCACGCCCCTGACAAGGAGTTGGCCTTGACCAATGCGCGCGACGTGTACTCACGCCGCAACGAAGCTACTTGCATCTGGGTGGTTCCTTCCCACATGATCGTATCCAGCACACCGGAGGACATGGGCCCCTTCTTCGAGCCTTCCAACGACAAGATGTACCGACATCCCACCTTTTACAAGACGCCAGGCGCCACCTTCGAATGATCGACATGGATAAGAACAAAGACATCCTCAGCCGTTATTGCATCCGCATCGGTGACACCAGCCTGATTCTTGGACAGCGACTGGGTGAATGGTGCGGCCATGGACCTATCCTGGAGGAGGATATCGCGTTGACCAATATCGCCCTGGACCTTATCGGACAGACAAGAGGATTTTACTCCTATGCCTGCGAAGTCCGACAGGACGGCAAGACCGAGGATGACTTGGCCTATATGCGTGACGAGCGAGAATTCCAAAACATACTCTTGGCTGAACAGCCAAATGGTGATTTCGCCATGACCATGTTCAGGCAGTTACTGATCAGCGCTTTTCATCGTTTGTTTTTCGAATCCCTATCCTCGAGCCAAGATCAAACCTTAGCGGCATTAGCGGCGAAGTCACTGAAGGAAGTCACCTACCATTTCAGACACAGTGCCGACTGGACTATCCGGCTTGGCATGGGCACCGAAGAGAGTGCCCGACGCATGCGATTGGCCGTAGAAGAATTATGGATGTTCACGGATGATCTATTCGACGAAGACCAGTTGGATAAAGATGCCCAAGCAGCGGGTATTGGTGTTTCTGTATCAGCGCTTCGCGATCCATGGAATACGATCGTAGGCAACGTCCTTCACGAAGCAGGGTTGAGCGTGCCGTCCAGCTTTAATTCCATTCGCGGCAGCCGCAGCGGCCGTCATACGGAGCAACTCGGTCATATTCTCGCTGAAATGCAGTCCCTACACCGATCCATTCCGGGTGCCACGTGGTAACCGATTTCCTAATAGGGTCTTCTCTTGGGATTCCCGAGCTTGCTAGTCGGAACTTATCATGACTGAGGAAACTGAAACCATACATCGTATACTTGCCACGATTCCTGACCCGGAAATTCCGGTGATCAGCATTGTGGACTTGGGGATAGTGCGCGATGTCCGAATGACCGAGAACGGTGGTGTAGCCATTGATATCACACCGACGTACAGCGGCTGTCCGGCGATGATGGCTATTGAAAAAGACATCCGTCGTAAAATGGAAGAGAACGGCTATCGGGATGTGACGGTGAAATTGGTGTATCATCCGGTCTGGACGACGGACTGGATTCCGGATGAGGCCAAGGAGAAACTGCGTGCCTATGGCATTGCTCCTCCCGAACACTCGACCCACGATAAGTCAGTGCTATCATTTCAAAAAAGAAACATTGCTTGTCCGCGTTGCGGGTCCTTAGAGACTTCCATGATCAGTCCATTCGGATCAACGGCCTGCAAATCACTGCACAAATGCCACCATTGCCTGGAGCCGTTCGATTATTTCAAATGCCATTGAACTTCGTCTGGTTGATTATTTTTACATCCTAAACCAACGATTATGTGGATCGAATATCGAGTAGAAAAGGGTGTAGCGCATATCATTCTCAACCGACCCGAAAAATTCAACAGTTTCATCCGTGAGATGGCGCTGGAGCTTCAAGCTTCGCTGAAGAAGGCGGAGGCGGATCCGGCAGTACGATGCCTGTTGCTTACCGGCCATGGCAAAGCGTTCTGTGCAGGACAAGATCTCAAGGAGGCTATCGATCCCAGCGGACCCGGCATCAGTCGAATCGTGGATGAGCATTACAACCCGATCATACTCTTGTTACGACAGATCGAAAAGCCGGTGTTAGCTGCCGTCAATGGCGTCGCAGCCGGGGCCGGAGCAAATATTGCCTTGGCGGCAGACTTGGTGATGGCAGGGAAAAGCGCCACCTTCATTCAGGCGTTCAGCAAGATCGGACTCATCCCCGACAGCGGTGGCACCTTCATACTTCCCAGGCTGATCGGATGGCAACGTGCTGCGGCCTTGATGTTTACCGGCGACAAAGTAAGTGCGGAAGAGGCGCTGGCCATGGGAATGATCTATCGCGTGGTGGAGGATGACCAACTTGGTGCGGAGTCCAAAAAACTGGCCGAACAGTTAGCCACGATGCCCACCAAGGGTATTGGTCTTACGAAGCGATTATTGAACGCATCGCTCACGAATGATTTGCAGGAGCAACTCCGGATGGAAGGATTGATTCAAAGCGAAGCGGGAGTAACCGAAGATCATCGTGAAGGAGTGAATGCCTTTCTGGAAAAACGACAACCCGTATTCACGGGACGATAAAAAAAAAGCTGCCCTTTCAGGCAGCTTTTTTTTCAATAGACAAGCTTATTTGATTTTTGTAGACAGTTCGAGACCGGCTTTGAATTTAGCCACTTTGCGGGCAGCGATCTTGATCGGCTTGCCGGTCTGAGGATTACGGCCATTACGAGCGGCACGCTTGGAAACCGTGAAGGTTCCGAAGCCTACGAGAGCTACGCGCTCACCTTTTTTCAAAGACTTAGTGGTTGCATTCATGAAAGCTTCCAATGCACGTGAGGCGTCCGCCTTGGTGATTTTAGCTTCGCTGGAAATAGCGTCAATCAATTCAGCTTTGTTCATGGTTTTTGGTTTTTGATGGGTTGATGCGACCAAATGTAATAGCACTACCTTCTGTTACCAACCTTTATTGTAGTAAATGTTGATAAAAGCATTGGATTGTTGAAAAAATAGAATTGACTTGTAAATCAGCGGCAGAAGCGATGTTCACGCTATTAACGCCACCACATCGACCATTTTCGTTCGCCGAAAATTCCGATGGGCCGAGGCACCGGTTGTCGAGTTAGATTATACTCGTCGATGGCATGCTTACCTATGAATTGCAGGGCTTCATCAGCATCATCGGTTAGTAACAGATGAGTCAGATCGTCTGATGAAATGGTGCCTTCGCTTTTCATACGGTTCAGTTGTTCAATCAATGGCGACCAATAATCAACGC
Source organism: uncultured Flavobacteriales bacterium (assembly GCA_964455985.1). Taxonomy (GTDB): domain Bacteria; phylum Bacteroidota; class Bacteroidia; order AKYH767-A; family 2013-40CM-41-45; genus Pollutiaquabacter. The sequence goes on along the minus strand of CAYWDY010000005.1, from coordinate 4,038 downwards.
CCATCATGACTACCGGGAAACTAGAAATTTTGCCCGTTTGAATGAGCGTCAAGGTCTCAAACAATTCGTCCATCGTCCCGAATCCTCCAGGCAATACGACGAAGGCATAGGAGTATTTCAGAAGCAGGACTTTCCGCACGAAGAAGTGATCGAAGTCGACCCATTTGTCGAGGTATTTATTGGGTTTTTGCTCTCGAGGAAGCTGAATATTACACCCGACCGATCTACCCTGAACATCTTTTGCGCCACGATTTGCAGCTTCCATGAGTCCACCACCACCGCCGGTCAATACGACGAATCCCAACTTGGACAACGAGGCGCCTACTTTTCTGGCCATCGCATAGTAGGGATGATCCTCTTTGAATCGGGCCGATCCGAATACCGTGACACAAGGACCCAAAAAATGCAAGGCACGAAAGCCACGAATGAATTCTCGAACCACCTTCAGCGTAAACAAAAACTCGCTAAAGCGGGAATGAGGTCCTTGAACGAAAAAACGTTCTTCCCCGGAGCGATGGGAACTGGAATGATCAGGTTTGGGTGCAGTCATAAATTGATCCTAAAAATAGGCAATACGGGATGATAAGACAGGACCTATGTGGGGAAAGAAAGCGTATCTTAGCCTCACTATGGAACGCTTTATCGTTTCGGCACGCAAATACCGTCCAGCCACCTTTGATACGGTGGTCGGGCAGCCTCATATTACCCAGACCCTCAAGAATGCGATTCTCCATAATCACCTGGCGCAGGCCTTCCTGTTCACCGGTCCAAGGGGTGTGGGTAAAACGACTACGGCGCGGATTTTAGCCAAGACCATCAATTGCCAGAACCTGACTGCATCCACGGAGGCCTGTGATCAATGTGAATCATGTGTAGCCTTCAATACGGGTCATTCGCTGAATATCTACGAACTGGATGCCGCATCAAACAACTCGGTTGATGACATACGGGCATTGGTGGAACAAGTCCGCTATGCGCCACAGATGGGGCGGTACAAGGTGTATATCATCGATGAGGTGCACATGCTCAGCGCCAGTGCGTTCAACGCGTTTTTGAAAACGCTGGAAGAGCCTCCCTCCTACGCTGTATTCATTCTAGCTACGACGGAAAAGCACAAGATCATACCGACCATCCTTTCTCGTTGCCAGATTTTCGATTTCAGCCGTATCACGGTCGATGATATCGCTCGTCATCTGAAATCCATTGCAGTGAAAGAGCAGGTAGCCGCCGAGGATGAAGCGCTGCACGTGATCGCTCGCAAGGCGGATGGCGCCCTTCGTGATGCTCTCTCGATGTTCGACCAGCTGGTCAGTTTCTCCAACGGCCAACTGACCTACAAGGCTGCCATCGACAACCTGAATATTCTGGACTACGATTATTATTTCAGAATCATTGATGACGTCATACGCGGAAACATGGCAGCCGTCTTAATGGCTTTTGAGGAGATTTTGGCTCACGGATTCGACGCTCATCATTTTCTGACGGGGATGTCTTCGCACCTACGAGATTTGTTGATGTGCAAGGATGAGGTCACCCTTCCCTTACTGGAAGTAAGTCCGGTCGTGCGCGATCGCTACAAGTCACAGGCTGCGGCCTGTTCATCTCCATGGCTATTGGAATTGCTTGAGCGGACGCATCAGGCCGATTTAAATTTTAAATCAGCCCGTCACCAACGTCTGCATGTAGAATACACGCTGATGAAATTGTGTAGTGTCGGCAAGTCCTCTCCGGCGACTGCTCCTGCTACCACGGCTGCTTCACCTGCTGCTGCTCCCTCACGCCCTGTTTCATCGGCACCTGCCGCAAGCACCCCACCTGCTACTGCAGCAACTGCTCCGGCCGTTGCAGAAAAAGCACCTGTGGCTGTACCCAAGCCTGCCTCACCCCCGCCTCCATCGCCAGTGAGCAGCAGCGGAGCTTCGAGGTCTTCGACTTCGATCCGTATTTCAGGAGCTCCCAACAAGGAGTCTGAAAAAAAAAATGACGCTTCCGGAGCCGCGGCCTTAAAAGACTTACCGCGGGATCCTATTTCGCCTGTTTCCCTTTCCAAGGCCTGGAAAACATTCGGACAACAACTCAACGACCAAGGGCGCTACGCGTTGTCGGTGGCTATGCTAAAACGCGAGTTAAACCTTACCACCGGAGAAACGGCCACCTTCGTCGTTGACAGTCCGGCCATCGAAAAGGACATGCAGGAAGTTAAATCCGATCTCCTACAGTTCCTGCGTCAATCCCTGAACAATTTTTACCTGAATATCGAAATCACGGTGGAACTGACGGACAACAAATTGTCCGTACCCTACACACCTTCCGAGAAATTCACGGCGTTGGCCCAACAATACCCCGCACTGAACGAGTTGAAAAAGCGACTTGATCTGGACCTGGAGTATTGAAAAAAAGAAGGCTAAATCAGTCCCTCACAGCACCCCACACGGACGTCTTATTAACAAAAGAGACGAAGATTTTATTTACGTATTTATATCCCTGTTTTTCAAGTATTTAAGTGACGTATAATTCCCGTTAAATGGACCAAATGCGGGGTAGTTTTTGGTTGGAAAAGAGGGGGGTAATTCGTATCTTCGAAAGCCTTTGAATGCTTCGCTTTCAAGGACAAAATTGCCACTTAACATCAGCATGACAGGTCAACTGTCGTATTCCATTCATGACAGAATCCACCCCACTCAACGTGTCAGACAACGAGACAACGGTAAAGAAAATAGAGCAGGACTATTCCGCAGACAGCATCCAGGTCCTTGAAGGCTTGGAAGCGGTGCGTAAGCGCCCTGCCATGTATATCGGCGATATCGGCTTCAAGGGATTGCATCACCTCGTGTATGAGGTCGTAGACAACTCCATCGACGAAGCGCTCGCTGGCCACTGCCGAAATATTTTCGTCACCATTCACGCTGACAATTCGATCAGTGTTCAAGACGATGGTCGAGGCATCCCGACCGATATGCACCCGAAAGAAAAAAAGAGTGCATTGGAAGTTGTCATGACCGTCTTGCATGCCGGCGGTAAATTCGATAAAGACAGCTACAAGGTATCCGGCGGATTACACGGTGTAGGTGTTTCCTGCGTAAACGCCTTGTCCACCCATTTGAAGGTCACGGTACACCGCAAAGGCAAAATCTTCCAGCAAGAGTACGAGCGCGGCAAACCGTTGTATCCGGTCAAAGAAGTCGGCACCACAGACCGCACCGGAACAACTGTCACCTTCCTGCCCGACCTGACTATTTTCTCGTCTGGCATTTATCATTACGAAACGTTAGCCACGCGCTTGCGCGAGTTAGCCTACCTAAACAAAGGCATTCACCTCAACATTACCGACGAGCGTGAAACCGATGCCGAAGGACAACATCCGAAAGAACATTTTTACAGCGAAGGCGGATTGAGAGAGTTCGTCTCCTACCTGGATGCCAACCGTGAGCGCCTGATTCCTGAACCGATCTATATCGAAGGGGAACGCGCCGGTATTCCGGTCGAGGTAGCCATGCTCTACAACTCCTCCTTCAACGAGAACGTACATTCCTACGTCAACAACATCAACACCCACGAGGGAGGAACACACCTCTCGGGCTTCCGCCGTGCGTTGACCCGCACCTTGAAAAGCTATGCCGAGAAATCAGGTATGCTGGACAAGGTGAAATTCGAGATTTCAGGGGATGACTTCCGCGAGGGATTGACCGCTATTGTTTCCGTCAAGGTGGGAGAACCTCAGTTCGAAGGACAAACCAAGACAAAACTGGGCAACAACGAAGTGATGGGCGCTGTCGATCAGGCAGTAGCTGAAATGCTTCAGACCTATTTGGAAGAGCACCCACGCGAAGCCAAGATGATCGTCGACAAGGTGATTCTGGCTGCCACTGCCCGCCATGCAGCACGCAAGGCACGCGAGCTCGTGCAGCGTAAGAACGCGTTGTCCTCTACCGGCTTGCCCGGCAAATTGGCCGACTGCTCGGAAAGTGACGCCTCCGCCTGCGAGCTTTACCTCGTCGAGGGCGACTCCGCTGGCGGTACTGCCAAACAAGGTCGCGA
>CAYWDY010000004.1:27319-31032 GCA_964455985.1 uncultured Flavobacteriales bacterium | reverse complement strand
CGTTCACGAAATTTGAAAATCGTGCACTATGATTCGCCCGATGACCGGGGTGTGGATGTAGCCCTGATGTATAATCCGAAGTATTTCACCCCGCAGTACAGTGAACCGATTACAGTTCCGCTTAAGAACGACGATGGCTCCATTCGTCATACGCGTGATATTCTCTATGTATACGGTATGTACGACGGTGAGCCGATGCACTTCTTCGTAAACCACTGGCCTTCGCGCAGGGGTGGAGAAGAAGCCAGCGCACCGGGCCGTGCCTTGGCTGCTTCACTTTGTAAAGCCAAGATGGATTCTATCTGGAACATCGATCCGCAAGCCAAGATCATACTTATGGGAGACTTGAACGATGATCCGGTAAGTCCGAGCGTAGCCAAGGTGTTAGGGGCTAAGGGCAGCCGTGACCAAGTGGATGTCAAAGGCTTGTACAATCCTTGGATGGATCCCTACAAAAAAGGTATCGGCACACTGGCCTACAACGACAGTTGGAATTTGTTTGATCAGATCATCATCTCTGAAGCCTTTCTGCATAAGGAAGGTGAGGGGTTCTTCTTTCACGCCGCTCACATATTCCATAAGCCTTGGATGGAGCAGACCTCCGGACGATACAGAGGCTATCCCAAGCGTACCTTTGATTTTGACCGCTACATGGGCGGATATAGCGACCACTTTCCGACCTACATAGAGCTACTGGAAAAGACGAAAACGAAATAAGACTGACTCACTTTACTAACCAATCAATCAAGAATGAAACGCGGACCTATTTCCCAATTCATGGAGCACCATTACCTCCATTTCAATGCAGCGGCCATGATGGATGCCTCTAAAGCCTACGAACAGCATTTGCTGGAAGGCGGCAAGATGATGATCACACTCGCCGGAGCTATGAGTACGGCTGAGTTGGGTATTTCACTGGCCGAGATGATCCGTCAGGGGAAAGTGGATATCATTTCCTGCACGGGTGCCAATTTGGAAGAAGACATCATGAACCTGGTGGCACACAATTCCTACAAGCGCGTGCCTAACTACCGTGACCTGACGCCTCAAGACGAATGGGACCTGTTGGAGAATCATTTCAATCGCGTGACCGATACCTGCATACCGGAGGAAGAAGCCTTCCGCCGTCTCCAGAAACACATTCATGGTGTATGGAAGCGCGCTGAAGATAGCGGCGAACGTTATTTCCCGCATGAGTACATGTATAAGATCCTGCTTAGCGGAGAGCTCGAGCAGTACTATGAAATCGATCCGAAGAATTCCTGGATGCTTGCAGCCGCCCAGCGCAATCTACCCATCATTGTTCCCGGTTGGGAGGATTCCACCATGGGTAACATCTTCGCGTCCTATGTCATCAAGAATGAATTGAAGGCCTCCACCATGAAGAGCGGAATCGAGTATATGGTTTGGCTCTCCGACTGGTACAGAAACAATTCTGGCGGAAAGGGCATCGGATTCTTCCAAATCGGTGGCGGCATCGCCGGCGATTTCCCCATTTGCGTAGTTCCCATGATGTATCAGGATCTGGAGTGGCACGACGTTCCGTTCTGGTCTTACTTCTGTCAAATCAGCGATTCCACCACGAGTTACGGATCCTATTCCGGTGCGGTGCCGAACGAAAAGATCACGTGGGGTAAACTGGATATTCATACCCCCAAGTTTATCGTTGAAAGTGACGCTTCCATCGTGGCACCCTTGATGTTCGCTTGGATTCTTGGACAATGAGTCGCGCCTTCACGCGAATTTTTGTTTTCGGTGTCGCGGCGTTGATCTCCACTATCGCTCAAGCTCAAAGTGGATGTACGGACCTGCAGGCGACGAACTACGACCCCACGGCGGTCATCAACGACGGCTCCTGCCTGTACCCAGCCACTACACTTTCGGTTACGACCCTGGTGTCGCTAGCGACTCCCTTGCTGGATGAGAATTCCGGACTGGTTTATAAAAACGGTTGGCTCTGGACCCACGTAGATGATACGGACCCAAATGTATATGCCGTTGATACCCTCACCGGAAACACCTTGCGGGGTGTGACCTTGCCTGGGCTGGTCAACAGGGATTGGGAGGATATCGACGCGGACAGTAACTACGTGTATGTGGGTGATATCGGGAATAACTCGGGCAATCGCACCGACCTCGCCATTTACCGTATTCCGCTTGGCGCGTTGGATTCACCCGCCACGGCTGCGCTGGTGATCGACACCATTCGATTCACCTATTCGGATCAGACAAGCTTCACCCCGGCGTACAACGCTACCCGTTTTGATGCCGAAGCCTTCTTCGTGCTTCATGATACCATCCATTTATTTTCCAAAGACTGGGTGCTCAAGCATACGCGTCACTACCGCATTCCGGCGCAACCCGGGCAACAGGTAGCCATGCTTTACGATTCGCTGGACGCTGGAGGATTGATTACCGCTGCAGCCATGGATGAAAACGGTGTCATAGCTCTTTTGGGGTATGACAACCAAGTTCCAGCTCCCTGTTTCCTGTGGATGTTAAACGATTATCCTTCGACCGATTTCTTCCGGGGTAACAAACGTAAATTTTCAATCGGATCGGCTGTTCTCTTAGGTCAAACCGAAGGCATTACGTTCCGCAGCGCAGGATATGGATACATCAGCAACGAACGTTTTATCCAATCCATCATCAATGTGCCTCCGCGGCTCTACCGCTTTGACTTGTCCATGTATCTGAATACTTCCATTACCGGTTGGAATGAATGGAACCGTACCTCTTGGAGCATCTATCCACAGCCGGCGACTTCCTACGCGGTGGTGGAAACACCGTACGAGAATTCCTGGACGGTAACCCTGATGGATCCGCTGGGCCGTATGTGTCAGCAAAGGCAATTCACCGGAACATCCATGCAGTTGCAACTGGATGAGCACGTATCGGGATTTCGGGTACTGGAACTGAAAGACAGTAATGGCCGCATTTTCCGTCGGCCTTTTTTGGTGGGGAACTGACCCAAATCGGTTACAAGGCCTCTGCTACGACTTCCTTCACTTCGGGAATCAGGTTCTTCAATAACGTCTCGATTCCGGTTTTAAGGGTGACGGTGGAGGAAGGGCATCCACTGCATGATCCTTTCATGACTACGGTAACCACTCCATCGCGGTACGATTTAAAAAGGATGGCTCCGCCGTCTTGCTCGACCGCCGGTTTTACATATTCTTCCAAGGTCTCGATGATGCGGCTTTCGACCGGATTGAGGGTGGCAGTGCGTGAAATGGTATCGTCGGCCACTTGCTCTGCCGGCCCGGTGAAGACCGGTTCACCCGATTCGAGATAGGATTTGATGAACTCGCGAAGTATGCCGTTCAGTTCAAACCAGTCGGTGTCCGTGTTCTTCGTCAACGTTATGAAATTACTGGCGATGAAGACGCCGGTTATTCCGCTGAAGGAAAAGAGCTGTCGGGCCAACGGGGAGTTGGTGGCTTTTTCCGGAGAAGAATATTCGACACTCCCTTCTTGAAGGAGATAGCCGTTGGTGACGAATTTCATCGACGCCGGGTTGGGCGTGGATTCGGTATAGACAGTAATGACGCGCTTCATGGTGTTGCCTGTAAAGGTACGAAGACGGCACCACAGCGCGAAGTATTCCTACCTTTGTCTACTCGATGCGCAGCACAACGGATTTCTTGGTCATCGGGTCCGGCATAGCCGGACTTACTTTCGCACTCAAGGTGGCCGAATACGGCCGTGTTACG
>CAYWDY010000004.1:25867-27309 GCA_964455985.1 uncultured Flavobacteriales bacterium | reverse complement strand
AGCAATACGAAATACGCTCAAGGCGGTATCGCCGGTGTACTGGCTGATTCGGATTCGTTTGAAAGTCATATTGCTGATACCCTGGAAGCCGGTGCGGGGCGATGCGATGAGAAGGTGGTACGCATGGTGGTTTCCGAGGCTCCCGAACGCATCCAAGAAATGATCGCATGGGGTGCCCGTTTCGACCGCAAATCTGACGGCACGTTCGATCTGGCCAAGGAAGGCGGTCATTCCACCCACCGCGTCCTTCATTATAAAGACAGTACGGGCAATGAAATGGAACGCACACTGTTAGAGGCGGTCCGTTCACATCCAAGCATCGTGATCCATGATCATTATTTTGCAGTCGACTTGATCACGCAGCATCATTTGGGACAAGAAGTCAACCGAACTACACCCGGAATTACTTGTTATGGTGCCTATTTGCTGAATACGCGTACGCAACAGGTTGAAACGCTCTTGGCACGCTGTACGCTTGTGGCAACAGGCGGATTGGGGCAAGTGTACCGCGCTACCACCAATCCCGTCATTGCTACCGGCGATGGGGTAGCGATGGTTTACCGGGCCAAAGGCCAAGTCAAAGACATGGAGTTTGTGCAGTTTCATCCCACGGCATTGTACAGACCGGGAGAATCGCCTTCGTTCCTCATTTCCGAAGCCGTTCGTGGTTTTGGTGCAAAGCTGGTGACTAAAAATGGAGAACCGTTCCTGTCGCGTTACGACCCGAGAGAGGAATTGGCGCCGCGCGATATCGTAGCCCGCGCCATTGACCATGAGCTTAAATCTTCCGGAGACGGATTCGTATGCTTGGATGCACGCCATCTGGATCCCGAGGGATTCATCGGACATTTCCCCGGAATCTATCAGAAGTGTCTGTCAGTCGGTATCGACCCCTTGAAACAGCTGATTCCGGTCGTGCCGGCAGCTCATTACAGTTGCGGCGGGGTGGCGGTCGATGAATTTGGCAGGTCTTCCATCGGACGGTTGTATGCCGCCGGGGAGTGCGCTTGCACCGGGCTGCACGGAGCCAACCGTCTGGCCTCAAACTCGCTGTTGGAAGCATTGGTGTTTGCACACCGGGCCGCAAAGTCGGCGGTATCCGTTTTTTCGGACCACCCCTTTGAAGAAGCCGTTCCCGATTGGAATGCAGAGGGCACCGTGCAGCCCAACGAATGGGTGCTGATCACCCACAACCGCCAGGAACTCCAACACGTGATGAGTGACTATGTCGGAATCGTTCGTTCAGATCTTCGGTTGAAAAGAGCGATTGATCGTTTGCGTATCCTTTACGGTGAGACCGAGGCGCTGTACGAACGTACCGTGGTTTCCCCGGCATTGTGTGAATTGAGGAACATGATCACCGTGAGTTACCTGATCGTAAAAGCCGCTATGGCCCGTAAAGAAAGTGTCGGGTTACATTTCAGTACCGACCATCCACCGAC
>CAYWDY010000004.1:2769-25857 GCA_964455985.1 uncultured Flavobacteriales bacterium | reverse complement strand
TCAAATCTTTATAGCCGTAAACACGGTATTGGACCGAGCCGTTTTTTTGACGTTGTGCAGATACCTCGAACTGGTACCCTGGAACATGGATGTGGCTTAGTATGTCTTCAAGCTCTTCGGGGGAATAGGTTCGTAAGTTATCGCTCCATTCATCCCACCAGACCATTAATGGGAAAACCGGTACGAGGTAGGTGAAGCACCAAACGAGGTAGGCTTGGCGCAGGAGAAAAGGCGTATATAAGAGCACTTCGAAAGGCATCTTGAAGTGATGCAACGGGTTTCGGTCGACCGTATCGAACCACTGTAGGGATTTGCCGTTCCAAGCTTCCTGCGTGAGCAATTTTTGCGCTGTCCGGCTGTCGGATGTTTTCAGGGATTCGCGTACAGTGCCGTTTTCTCCGATGGAGGGCACTTCATGCCGGTCTTGGTAATGATAGGCGGAACGGAACTCGAGAATTCCTTGTCTTAAAAATGCTGGTAGCCAGCGCTGCTCGGCCAGTAGGGGCATTCGAAATCGTCTCATGTGTTGGATAGTCTCCATGCAACATAGCCCTTACACACCCGATCGGATAGGAAGAAGTGTGTCAACCCCTCACATGTAAGAAATCGGTTGAATTTTCTTTTTTGATTTTTCCCTCTTTCATGTCAAACGGCTACCGGCAAGAGGATATTTGACGACATTTGCAGGTGATGAAATCACCCGTTCATCCTTCTTTTTCCTCTACGCCGTTGCCGGAAGATGAATCTTCCTTTGCCGGACGCGCTTTGGAGGTTTTTCGTTTTCAGGCGGCTTCCAATCCGGTCTACCGCGAATTCGTACGCCACTTGAAAATCGATCCGGAGGATGTCCGAGAACCTTCAGACATTCCTTTCCTTCCCTTGGAGTTGTTCAAACAGTCGCGGGTTGTTTCAGGTACCTTGCCTGTGCAGCGGATTTTTCGGAGTAGTGGCACCACAGAGTCCATCCCGGCCGAACATCACGTTTGTGACCTGGCTCTATATGAAGAAAGTATCCTGAAAGGATTCAAGTTGTCGTACGGTGATCCGGATCAGTTCGTATTCTTGGCCTTGTTGCCCTCCTACCTGGAGCGAAATGACGCTTCGTTGGTCTACATGGTGGATTTCCTCATGCGGAGTTCAAGCGGTAAGCCACACGGGTTTTTCCTGAATGACTTGGATAACCTTCACCGTATCATGCAGGAATTGATCACGGCTGACAGGCGATTCATGCTGATCGGGGTGACCTTTGCACTTATGGATTTTGTGCATCGGTTTCCCATATCGATAGGATCTAATGTGGTGGTTGAAACGGGCGGCATGAAGGGTCGAAGGAAGGAGCTGGTCCGTGAAGCGCTGCATGAGCAGCTGGGCCGAGGATTCGGAGTAGAATCCATTCATTCCGAATATGGCATGAGTGAATTACTCTCGCAGGCCTGGTCGAAGGGTAACGGTCGATACGTAGCTCCGCCTTGGATGAAGGTGGAGATTGTCGATCAGTATGATCCGCGGCAGCTGTTACCAACCGGTCGGACCGGATTGATTCGAGTGACAGACCTTGCCAACGTTTATTCGTGTGCCTTCCTGCTCACGCAGGACTTGGGTCGTCGATTTACCGACGGGTCGTTTGAAGTTTTAGGTCGATCGGACCAGAGCGACATCCGGGGGTGTAACCTGATGGTTGAATGAGCAGCTGTTCGCTATCCTTTGTTTTCTGTTTACCTTCGTATCCCTTATCTCATTCATCATGATCAGCAATCGTCGTCGTTATACCATCATACTTATCTCCGTATCCGTAGGAAGCATCATTTCCCTTTGGATCGTCAAGCTTCGTATGGGAACCTTGAAGCCTTCCGATTACCTTTCCTTGGGATTGAATTTCCTGTTTGCCGCAGCCATGGTGGTGGGCTTGTCCATCCTCCTCAAGCGGATGAACAACGATCGTCCACCCGAGGGTTGAACGCATCACTTGTATGAATTGAAAAAGGGCGAACTGTTTCCAGTCGCCCTTTTCTATGCGTAGTACGACGTAAATCAGCGTACGCGTATCCAGAAATAATTCTTCTTGCCTTTCTGCACCAGCAAATACCTGTCTTTGAGCAGGTGACTGGTATTTAAGACCAGATTGATATCGTCCACCTTCTGTTTGTTTACGAATACACCTCCGCCTTGGATCATTTTTCGGGCCTCTCCGCGTGACGGGAATATGCCGGTCGTATCCGATAAGAACTCGATGACCGGAGCTCCCGCTTCGAGTAAGGATCGAGCGATATCGACCTGCGGTACTCCTTCAAACACCGCCAGCAGGTCCTCTTCCGGTAAGGATTGCAGGGCATCGGCGGTTCCTTGGCCGAATAGGATTCCAGAGGCTTCGACGGCCGACTGATACGCTTGTTCGGAATGAACACGCACGGTGATGTCACGAGCCAATTCCTTTTGTAACAGACGAAGATGTGGTGCCTTGGCGTGTTCAGCTTCCAGGGCTTCGATCTCTTCCTTGGTCCGGAGGGTGAAGATCCGAATGTAGTTGCTTACGTCGTCATCGGCGGCATTCAGCCAGAACTGATAGAACTTGTAGGAGGAGGTCCGAGCGGGATCCAGCCAAACGTTTCCGCCTTCGGTTTTGCCGAATTTGGTGCCGTCGGATTTCTTGATCAAGGGTGTTGTCAAGGCAAAGGCTTCGCCGCTGTCTTTGCGGCGAATCAGTTCCGTGCCGGTCACGATATTGCCCCATTGGTCGGAACCGCCCATCTGCAGACGAATGCCGTAGTGTTTCCACAGGTAGTAGAAGTCATATCCTTGCACCAGCTGGTAGGAGAATTCGGTGAAGGACATGCCGGTTTCCATCCGTTTTTGGACGGAATCTTTGGACATCATGTAATTGATGGTGATATGCTTTCCCACATCACGAATGAAATCCAGAAAACTGAAATTCTTGAACCCGTCGTAGTTGTTGACGATTTCTGCGGAATGAGCACCGCAATCGAAATCCAAAAATCGTTCGAGCTGCTTGCGTTGGCAATCCAAGTTGTGGCGCAGGGAATCTTCATCGAGCAGGTTCCGCTCTTGCGACTTTCCCGACGGATCACCGACCATGCCGGTGGCGCCGCCGACCAGCGCAATGGGTTTATGACCGCATTGCTGGAAATGCAATAACGTCATCACTTGAACCAGATTGCCGACGCCGAGCGAATCGGCCGTCGGATCGAATCCGATGTATCCTTTGGTCATGCCGCCTTTGAGCATCTCGTCGGTGCCAGGCATGATGTCGTGCAACATGCGTCGCCACGTCAGTTCTTCGATGAAGTCCTTTTTCATAGGTGTCCGACAAATATACATGATGCAAAGTCACTTCCGAGGCATCTGTCCAGGCGATATCCGACGGAAATTAACCATCTTCGCAGCCTGAATGGCTGACTCAAAAGGAACGGTATTGGTCACAGGAGCCACCGGTTTGGTGGGTGCCCGGATTTGCCTCGAACTGATCCTGTCTGGTCGCCGGGTGAAAGGGCTACGTCGATCGACTTCCTCGGACGAGATCCTCCAGCGTACGTTTGGCGATCAACCTTCCCTGTTGGATGCCGTCCATTGGGTAGAGGGCGACATCACCGAAGTCCTTTCCGTGTATGAGGCGCTCGAAGGCGTCGATGAAGTGTACCATGCTGCCGGATTGGTTTCCTTTGATCCGTCGGACCGCGACAAGCTGTTCCGTATCAATACCGTGGGTACGACCAACCTGGTGAATATGTCTTTGGAACGTGGCATCAAAGCCTTCTGCCATATCAGTTCGGTAGCAGCTCTGGGAAGATCCACCGAATCACCTTTGGTCGATGAACAATCGGAATGGACGGAATCTCCCTACAATACCACGTATGCCAAAAGCAAGTATGCGGCGGAGCAGGAAGTGTGGCGCGGAATCGAGGAAGGATTACCGGCAGTCATCCTGAATCCCTCCATCATCTTAGGTCCGGGGGATTGGTGGACAGGCAGCGGATCGTTGTTCCGGGCTGTTCATCAAGGTTTACGATTTTATCCCTGCGGTTCCACCGGATTTGTGGATGTGCGTGACGTGGCTCACGCTGCTCTGCTGCTCATGAGGGGCAAACATTTCGGTGAGCGTTTTGTCCTCAACGGGGCTGATTGTTCCTTCCGCCATATTTTCACCTTGATCGCTGACGCCCTAGGTAAAGCCCCTGTTAGCATTCGGGTTGGACCAGCCTTAGCTGGCGTGGCATGGCGGATAGAGAAGGTTCGCACCCTGTTCACGGGAAAGCCACCGGTGATCACGCGAGAAACCGCGCACACGTCAACGGCCGATTGGAGGTATGACGGCAGTAAAGTGTGTCGGAGTACCGGTTTGACGTACACCCCCATAGATTCGTCAGTAAGAGATTGGGCAGAGGTATTTCAAAAATCCTTTGCTCAGCGCTGAGCTTCACTCTGCATGGCGGTCAATCGTTCGATGACCTGATCATACACCGATACGAGGTGATCGGGATGATCGGCGAGAAAGAGCATGGTCTCCTTGAAATCCGCTTCGGCGATGTTCGCTTTTTTCAAGACGCTTCGGTAGGCATCGGGAACCTCTCCTCGTGCGATGATGTCCGCCGGGTTGCCGGCCGATTGTTCGGCAGCTTCAAGGTGTAAGTCAGCTATCAGACTGATGAGTTGGTCATCGTTGATACGCTGTTGGTGCGATTTTACGTTAGGCTCACAACCAGCGAGAAGGACAAAGCTGAAAAGAATCAGTACTGATCTCATCGGTCGAAGTGTAATCGATGTCCGCATCCGGCTTCGTGGATCATTCCGTTTTCGAAGACTAGAAGTCCGTTGACCCACGTGTGGGAAATACGGTGAGTGAAAGTATGGCCTTCGAACGGACTCCAGCCGCATTTAGCCAGAATATGACGGCGGTCCACTGTCCAAGCATCCCGTTTGACCAAGGCGAGATCTGCGAAGTACCCCTCGCGCAGGTAACCCCGTTCTTCGATTCGAAACAAATCGGCCACCGCATGGCTGGTCTTGCGTACGACCAGTTCGGGAGTGAAAACGCCTTGCTCGCAGAGATCGAAGAGTGCGACCAGTGCATGTTGCACCAACGGTCCACCGGAAGGTGCCTGTAGGTAGGGCGCTGATTTTTCTTCCAGCGTATGCGGAGCATGATCAGTGGCGATCACATCGATTCGATCATCGATGACAGCCTGCCGGATAGCCGTGCGATCCGCTTCTGTTTTGATGGCGGGATTCCATTTGATCAGGTTTCCTTTTTCGGCATAGTCCGCATCGGTGAACCAGAGGTGATGGACGCAGGCTTCGGATGTGATCTTCTTCTCCCGGAGTGGAAGGGAGTTGTCGAAGAACGTGGCTTCTTTCGCCGTGCTGATATGCAGGATATGCAGGCGCGTTCCGTGTTTTCGGGCTAATCCTATAGCAAAGGAAGACGAGAGGGCACACGCTTCTTCGTTTCGGATCAACGGGTGGTGCTCGATGGAAACGTGGTCGCCATACTTTTCGCGGAAGATGGCTGCGTTGTGCCGGATGGTCGGCTCGTCCTCACAATGTGTGGCAATCAGCGTGGGAGATCCGGCGAAAACTTTTTCAAGTGTTTTGGGATCATCCACCAGCATATTACCGGTGGATGCCCCCATGAATATCTTGACGCCACATACGTTGCCCGGGTCGGTGCGGAGGATCTCCTCGATGTTGTCGTTCGAGGTGCCCATGTAGAACGAGTAGTTCGCGATGGATTTCTTCGCCGCCAACCGGTATTTGTCTTCCAACAATTCCTGGGTCAACGTGTTCGGAATCGTATTGGGCATTTCCATGAAGGAAGTGATACCGCCTGCGACGGCCGCCCGTGATTCGGTATGCAGATCCGCCTTATGCATCAGTCCGGGTTCCCGGAAATGGACTTGGTCATCGATCATTCCCGGAATCAAATAGCTTCCCTCGGCATCCACGACGGTAGCGGAGGGGTGACTGATGTTCGGGTCTATCCGGACGATCCGTCCATTACCTATCAATACGTCGCCTTCAACGGTCTTTCCTTCGTTGACGATGCGGGCATTCTTGATCAGAGTATTCATTA
The DNA here is from genome assembly GCA_964455985.1 of uncultured Flavobacteriales bacterium. Taxonomy (GTDB): domain Bacteria; phylum Bacteroidota; class Bacteroidia; order AKYH767-A; family 2013-40CM-41-45; genus Pollutiaquabacter. The sequence goes on along the minus strand of CAYWDY010000004.1, from coordinate 19,772 downwards.
TTTCTTTTGATAACGGCGGAAGAAGCTCTTCCATTTCATTTGCATCACACCCAGTATGGCTTCCTTGAAAATTCCTTTGCTCATTTTACTGGTACCTTCCGTGCGGTCGGTGAAGATGATGGGCACTTCGGCAATAGTGAAACCGTGTTTCCAGGCGGTGAATTTCATTTCAATCTGGAACGCATAACCGATGAACCGTATATCGTCCAGCCGGATCGTTTCCAATACTATTCTTCGGTAGCAGACGAAACCTGCTGTCGTGTCCATGACATGTATGCCGGTGATGAAGCGAACATAGACGGACGCGTAGTAGGACATGATAATCCGGCCGAGCGGCCAGTTCACCACATTGGCGCCCTTGATGTACCTGGAGCCGATCGACATATCAGCACCGTCCTTCGAACAAGCGTTATACAGATGAATCAGATCATCCGGATTATGCGAGAAGTCGCAATCCATTTCAAATATGAATTCATAGGAACGTGCCAGCGCCCATTTGAAGCCATGGATGTAAGCAGTTCCCAGCCCCAGTTTTCCTTTCCGTTCTTCCAAAAACAAGCGTCCGGAAAATTCACTCATCAATCCCTTCACGATACCGGCTGTACCGTCCGGAGATCCGTCGTCTATGATGAGCAGATGGAAATCCTTGGACAAGGAAAATACCTTGCGGATCATCTTTTCGATGTTCTCCTTTTCGTTGAAAGTCGGTATGATGACGATGGAGTCGCTCAAAGCCTGGACGATTAGTGGGTCAAAGGTAGTCAAAAGCCGTTGGCAGAAAGTTAGAAAAAGGTTAAACGGCTCCTGCAGCGATATCCTCTACTACACTAGGATCGAGTAGGGTGGAGGTGTCCCCCAGTTGGCTGAATTCCCCCTCGGCGACTTTGCGAAGGATCCGTCGCATGATTTTTCCGGATCGCGTTTTCGGAAGACCTCGTACAACCTGAATCTTGTCCGGTTTGGCGATGGGTCCGATGACCCGGTTTACCACCGCTTTGATCTCTTCGCGCAACAATTCCAGGTTCTCGTGTGATTTCGTACAAATCACGTAGGCGTAAATGCCTTGTCCTTTGATGGGGTGCGGGTATCCCACGACGGCAGACTCCACGATGTCCGGGTGTTGATTGATGGCATTTTCCACCTCCGCCGTTCCGATGCGGTGACCGGAAACGTTCATCACATCATCTACACGACCGGTGATCCGGTAATACCCGTTCTCGTCGCGTTTACATCCGTCGCCGGTGAAATACAAATCAGGATATGTAGCGAAATAATTCTGGCGGCAGCGTTCGTGGTCGCCGTACGTGGTCCTAAGAATCGAAGGCCAAGGGAAACGCATACACAGGTTTCCTTCGACCTGATTTCCTTCGATTTCTTTTCCTTCGGCATCGACCAACATGGGTTGTACGCCGGGCAACGGCAGGGAAGCGAACCCGGGTTTGAGGGGAGTGATGCCGGCCAATGGAGCGATCAGGATTCCACCGGTCTCCGTTTGCCAACAGGTATATTCTACGGGGCAACGTCCTTTTCCGATATGGTCGTGATACCAATGCCACGCCTCTTCGTTGATGGGCTCGCCTACGGATCCCAACACGCGCAGGGAATCCAACCGATAAGGGCTGACGAATTCCAAGCCAGCGGCTTGCAGTGCACGTATGGCCGTGGGTGCGGTATAAAATATCGAAACGCGGTGCTTGTCAACCGTCTGCCAGAATCGCCCGGCATCGGGCCAGGTGGGAATACCTTCAAACAGCAGCCCGGTGCTTCCGGATAACAACGGTCCGTATACGATGTAGGAGTGACCGGTAATCCAGCCTACATCCGCCGTGCACCAATAGATATCCGAGGGTTCAGGTTGAAATACGTTCTGGAAGGTATAGGCTGTATAGACCATATAACCACCCGAAGAATGGACCACGCCCTTGGGTTTGCCGGTGGAGCCACTGGTGTAGAGGATAAATAAGGGATGTTCACTGTCCACTTCTACAGCGGGGCAATCAGCATCCACTTTTTTCATTTCCTCTTTCCAGGAACGGTCACGTTCGCTATCCCACGATACGGGAGTATGGGTACGTTCGAAAACGATCACCCGGTTGACGCTGGGGCAGACTGCCAGCGCTTCGTCGACAACGGGTTTGATGGGAATCTCTTTGTTGCCTCGGTAGGCACCATCGCTGGTGATGACCATGGAGCAGTCTGCATCTTGTATGCGGTCGCTGAGTGACTGTGCGGAAAATCCGGCAAAGACGACAGAGTGGATCGCTCCGATCCGTGCACAGGCCAGCATCGCAATTACTGCTTCAGGCACCATGGGCATATAGATACAGATACGGTCGCCGGTGGTTGCTCCATTTAGCTTTAATACGTTGGCAAACCGGCACACCTGTTCGTGCAGTTAACGGTAGGTGATTTTGCGGGATGCCTCATCCGGATGATTGGACTCCCAGATATAAGCGACCTTGTCACCCTGGGTGGCCAGGTGACGGTCTAAGCAGTTTTCTGTGATATTCAGCGAGGCGCCGAGGAACCATTTCACCTCAGGTTCTCTGAAATTCCATTCCAGTACCTGTCTCCAAGGTTTTTTCCATTGGAATTCTGCTGCGATATCGGACCAGAAGGCTTCCGGATCACGGATGCTTTTTTCGTACGCCGTTTGGTACTCCTCGAAGGTTCGCAGTCGCATTGTGTCTTTTTATGGTTATTCCGAAGATAAGAAGATGTAGGCAATAACTGAATATCTTTGTAGGGTTATTCGATAATCGCTGTATCATGAAAAAATACATGTCCTTGATTCTTGCCATCGGATTATTGTCCGCTTGCTCCAAGAGTGATTCCAACACCGGAAATGTTCCGGTAAACACCGATCCTTGCAACAGCGTGTTGCCCAACAAGGTTTCCTGCCGTTTCAACGGAGCTCAGTGGTGTGCGGATTCGATTTGTTTCGCTGATTATGCCATCGGTATGACTATCTTCGGCCAGACCTTTGACGGGGCGAGCCTGTTGATTGAATTGGATGACATTCAGCCCGGAACTTATCCCATCACCTTGGATCGAAACCACGTGCTGTACATCTCTGCGTTCGGAATGGCTTACGAATCTTCCAATTCGCAGCCCGGACAAATCACCATCACCTCGAATGATCCGGTCACGAACCACTTAAAGGGAACGTTCCAATTGAATGTGCTTGATCCCCTTCTGTCCTCTTGGTTGCCGATAACCAATGGAAATATTGACGTTTATTATACCGAATAGAATATGAAATTATTTGTAAAGAACATCTCGGGAGAAGTGAATGAAGCGCTGCTTGAATCTATTTTCCGTCAATACGGCGATGTATTGAGCACCAAAATCGTGTATGACAGGATCACCTGGGAGTCCAAGGGTTTTGGTTTCGTAGAGTTCAGTCGGAAAGAAGATGCCGTCAAGGCTATTGAGGCCTTGAACGGAAAGGATCTGGTCGGCAAAGTCTTGATAGTGACCGAGGCGGTGGATAAGCCTCGTTGAATATGTTCTCTGTTGTCATGACACGTCTGGTTCGCCAAATCCGATGGTTGGTACTAGCCGGAGGCTTGTTGATGACACAAGACATGCATGCCCAATCGGCTTGGGCGGATACGATCCGATACAGCCTGAACCAGCGTCCACGGTTTTTCCTGAACATTGTCAACTACAACTCCTTTGTCAACGACAAGTTCGTCAACTTCTTCGGATTCCGGACGGGTTTGAAATACAACAAGCGGATCAAGTTCGGTCTCGGTTTCTTTTCCCTCAACTCGAACGTGACTTCCAAGATTTCGGTCCGTGAGGACAGCATAGTCAACAATACGACCGGCGAGCTAAAAGCCAGTTTCATGACCATCAGCACCGAGTACATTTTCTTCAACCGTTACCCGTGGCAATTCTCCTTCTTCCCCATAGATGTGGGCATCGGGGGTGCGTATTACCGGTACATCAGTGCGCTGGGTAACCGGCCCAGGTTGGAGACACCGGACGTGGGGTTGTTGTTTTATCAGCCATCCGTGACCGCCCAGTATTCGGTATTCAAGTGGTTCGGAGTGGCCGTGGCCGGCGGCTATCGGTTCACGCTTCGTTCCTCGCAAGACGTGCGCGAAGATTTCAACGCACCTGGATTTTCGGTCGGGGTCAAGGTATTTGTGGACGAAGCCTACAAGGCGGTCTTTCCTGAGGGAATACCCTGGAAAGGTCGGCATGTATTGGCTCCCAGCACCTCGGAAACGGAATAAGTCGGTATCTTTACTCTTGTCATGAGCAATCCGTTGTTGGACCCCACCGGCGATCAGCTGGCCTCCGGAGAGAAAGAACTGGAAAAAGCCTTGCGCCCTCAGGCGTTCGAAGATTTTTCCGGTCAGCCCGGTACACTGGAGAACCTGCGCATATTCGTAGAAGCGGCTCGGCTGCGTGACGAAGCGTTGGATCATGTGCTCTTGCATGGCCCTCCCGGGTTGGGGAAGACAACCCTGGCCTATATCGTAGCGAACGAGTTGGGTGTGAATATCAGAACCACCTCCGGTCCGGTGTTGGACAAGCCAGGCGACCTGGCTGGACTGCTCACAAATCTCGAACCCAACGATGTCCTATTCATTGATGAGATACATCGTCTTAGTCCGGTAGTGGAAGAATACTTGTATTCCGCCATGGAGGATTACAAGATTGATATTATGATCGAGTCGGGACCCAATGCCCGATCCGTTCAGATCAAATTGCATCCGTTCACCCTGATCGGAGCTACCACACGTTCCGGATTATTGACATCTCCGTTGCGTGCCCGTTTCGGCATCACATCCCGTTTGGAGTATTACGATGCGCAGGTCTTGCAGCGGATCATCTTGCGGGCTTCCGGATTACTTCAAGTGAATATCGAGCAAGATGCTGCCATGGAGATCGCCCGTCGCAGTCGAGGGACACCGCGTATCGCACATGCTCTCTTACGTCGTGTCCGGGATTTCGCCCAGATCAAAGGAAACGGCACCGTCGATTTATCCATGGCCCAGTACGGCCTCTCTGCACTGCAGGTAGATGCCCATGGTCTTGATGAAATGGATAATCGGATCTTATCCGCTATCATCGACAAGTTCAAAGGAGGCCCTGTCGGCCTCAATACCATTGCTACAGCAGTCGGTGAGGAAGCAGGAACCATCGAAGAAGTCTATGAACCTTTCCTGATCCAGGAGGGATACCTCAAGCGCACGCCACGCGGACGCGAAGCTACGGAAGCCGCCTACCGCCATCTCGGAAAAACCTTCAACCGCGATGAGGGGACCTTGTTCGGTTGATTCAGGACAAGCCGGTATTCACCATCGGGCTCACATTCTTTTCGCCGCATAATACGACCAGCAGGTTGCTGACCATAGCGGCTTTCCGATTTTCGTCGAGATGAACTACGCCACGGTCTGACAACCGTTGCAGTGCCATTTCCACCATGCCCACGGCACCCTCTACGATTTGTTTGCGAGCGGCAATGATGGCGGTAGCTTGCTGACGTTGTAACATCGCGCTGGCGATCTCCGGAGCATAGGCCAAATGGGAGATACGAGCTTCAGTCACCCGGATTCCTGCGCGGTTCAGTCGCTCGTTGAGTTCGTCTTCGAGCATCTGCACAACTTTTTCCGAGGATCCGCGGAGGGTGACATCGGCTCCTTCATCTTCAAAATTGTCGTAGGGGCAGCTGCCGGCGAGGTGACGCACGGCGGCTTCGCTTTGTATGCTGACGTAGGCGTTGTAGTCATTCACTTCAAAGACAGCCTTAGCGGTATCTTCGATCTGCCACACGATGACAGCGGCGATCTCGATCGGGTTGCCCAGCTTATCGTTCACCTTCAGGGATTGACCGTTCAGGTTTCGGGCGCGGAGGGAAAGTTCATTCTTGAGCATGAACGGATTCACCCAGAAGAAGCCGTTCTGTTTGATGGTTCCTTTGTAGACGCCGAACAACACCAGTACACGGGCGGAATTCGGCGGTATGATCATGAAACCGGGAAGAATGAGGATAGCAGCAAGACCTAAGATCGCGGCTGGGATAGGGCTTCCCAATCGAACAGAGAATAAGACGCCAATAAGGGCAAGTAGAAAAATGACGATCATCAGAGCGCCGGAAGTGGGTGAAAAGGATTTTTCTTGATACATGGGTGTGGATTTTACTGGTGACAAACGTACAATAATCTTAGCCAAGGGCTCCGTTAATTTTTGAAGTACATTTGAAGGTATGGAGGCGTCGAAAACCGAAAAACATTCCAGACTGATACGTGAGGAGGCGCTTCGATTGGGCTTTTTTTCCTGTGGGTACTCCAAAGCTGATTTTTTAGAGAAAGAGGCTCCACGGCTGGAGCAATGGCTTACCGGACAGCGGCACGGAAGAATGGCTTATATGGAGCGCCATTTCGATCTTCGCCTGGATCCGCGCAAGCTGGTTCCTGGTGCGAGGACGGTGGTTTCTCTGCTTTACAATTATTTTCCGGAACAAGTGATTGGTCAAGAGGGCGTACCGCGAATCTCGCGTTATGCGTATGGAGAGGATTATCACCGGGTGGTGAAAGATAAATTGTTCGAGTTGCTCACCTTTATCCGCGACAACATCGGCGATGTGCAGGGGCGGGCCTTTGTGGATTCAGCGCCCGTCATGGAAAAAGCATGGGCGGCGAAATCCGGTTTGGGATGGGTCGGCAAAAACGGCAATCTGATTACCAAAGGAGCCGGCAGTTATTTTTTTCTGGCGGAACTGATCATCGATCTTGACCTGACACCCGATGCTGCAGTCGAAGATTTTTGCGGAACCTGCACCCGATGCATCGATGCGTGTCCGACCGATGCTATTATAAAACCACAGGTTGTGGATGGGAGCCGGTGTATTTCGTATTTCACAATTGAATTGAAGGAAGAGATTCCATCATCCATGGCAGGCACCTTCGGAGATTGGGTATTCGGCTGTGATGTTTGTCAGGAAGTATGCCCGTGGAACCGATTTTCCAAACCCACCCAAGAGCAGCGATTCAAACCCCGTGAGGAATGGACGGAGTGGAGTGAAAAGGAATGGGAAGAGATTACAGAAGAAACCTTTGGCCGGATATTCCAGGACTCGCCTTTACAACGAACCGGTTACCAAGGATTAGTGCGGACGCTGAATTTCAGGAAGAAAAACGTCTGAATACTTGGATGATGACATCCGAATAGGAGGCGAAGGTGGCAATGCACCATATCTTCAACAGACGACGTTCGTCCTTTTGAAGAAGTTGCAGGGCTTTGGTCAGTTCCTTGCGGAAGAGGTTAGGGTCGAAACTCACTTTGGTGAGAATCTGCTTCGTGTATTCGAACATAGTCGGCAAATCGATTAACGAAGACCTAATATATTTATTTCACGAGGGGACGTCAAGTGAAAGTTATCAAACAAACGTTAATATGACAGAAATTGAGGGAAATTGAACGGAGTTGTTCAAAAATGGGATGACATTCCCGGTGAATCACCCTCAGGACTTTGGTTCTGACCAGCGGAAAGCAGGCTGATGGAGGCCGGCTAAATCGATGACACGGTCGACGACGGAGGCCGCCAGTTGACGGAAGTCGGTGGGTTTAGAATAAAACGACGGAGAGGCCGGACAGATGATTCCACCTGCTTCCGTTATGGTCTTCATGTTGTTCAAATGAATCAGGCTGTAGGGCGTATCCCTGACCACCAGGATCAGTCGGCGACGTTCCTTCAGGATGACATCGGCAGCCCGGGTCATCAGGTCGTCGGATGTGCCTGCGGCAATCCGTCCCATGGTTCCCATGGAACAGGGACAGATGATCATGGTATCATACTTCGCCGAGCCGCTGGCAAAGGGTGCGAAAAAGTCGTTTCTCCGGTACAGGGGGAAAGGCAATTGCTCGTAGGAGCTGTCTCCTAATTCGTAGTCCCAGACCGTCTTGGCATTATCCGAAAAAACCACGCCGACCTGTTCGATCTGTTCGTGAAGCTGCTGAAGCTTCTCGAACAAAACGCTGGCATACACGGAGCCGCTGGCTCCGGTGACCGCTACGACAATCTTCTTTTTGGAGGTAATCATGATAGGACAACAAGCGGATACCCGGATTGTTACCTGTAAAGATAATCAATAGAGGCCGTTAGCGGTGTAGCTTTCGGAAGACAAGCAGGCCGAGGATGGCGCCTAAAGCATTGGCCAATGCATCGCGTGCATCACCGCTACGACCAACGAAAAGGGTCGCCTGCATCACTTCCAACAAGGCGCCGTACGAAGCGGTAATCAAGATGATGGCCAACATGGCCTTTCGGCCAGGTGTTTCTTCATACTGGCGGAGGTATCCCAAGAGTAAAAAGTAGGATTGGATACCGAATAAAAATAAATGGATGAGTTTATCCCACCTGAGCCATTGCCAGAATGTGATATGAGGCAGCGCATGCCCGGGAAAACCACAGGCGATGAGGACAGCCAGTGCCCATAGCCAGGCCGGTCGCCATGCTTTGGACAAGAGATTCATAGTCTGGAATCAGCCGCCAACCAGCTGCTTGTAATCGGCTGCTGACAGAAGGTGGTCGATCTGGGACAGGTCAGCCAATTCAACGCGGATCATCCAGCCGTCACCGTAAGGGTCCTTGTTGACTGCTTCCGGATTCTGTTCCAAGCTCTTGTTGAATTCGACGACTTTGCCGGTGACGGGCATGAAAAGGTCTGACACGGTTTTAACAGCTTCTACTGTACCGAAGACCGCTTCTGCCGTCAGCGAGTCGCCGACCGTGTTGATATCCACATAAACGATATCGCCCAACTCGCTTTGCGCGAAGTCCGTGATGCCGATGATGGCCGTTTGGCCTTCCACCCGGATCCACTCGTGGTCCTTGGTGTATTTGAGATTATCCGGAAAATTCATGGGGCTAAAAGTAACAAAAATTACTGCGCCAGGGTGAAGCGGACACTGAAACCGGCGTTGGTATTCGCTGTGGGGAAGCTGGAAGAAACGAACGGGTTGTTCGAATTGTATTCGTAAAAAGCCCTGATATTGAACCGCTCGCTGATAGGGTAATCCGCCGAGAATTTGAGTCCCAGGGTTTTACTGCCTGCACTGGGTTGGTTGGTGCCTTCAATGGCCCGGCGAAGGATGGTAGTGTTATTACGCCAGTTGATATCGGCCCTTAGACTGAGGTCGCTGGTGATCCGTTTGGCTCCCGTCTTGAAGGGGAACTTCACTTTCTTGATCTTATACCCGAAGCCGACCACGTATTCCACACCGCGCACCTCGGTGATTTGGATGTTGGAATACGCCAGGGTCAGTGTGCGGTCGCGACGGATTTCAAAGCGTGTCTGGAGGCTGTTCTTCCAGGTCATGTCCACACCGATCAGCGGTGACAATTGTTCCGAGATGGTCACCTGCTGGACATCGTATTGCGGAATGAAGTTGCCGATGGTATCCCGGTTGGAAGCCGCGCCGTTCGTCTGAGTGTACAGCAGGTTTTGGGTGAAGGAGTTGATGCTGTAAACGGATCGATAGCCGTGGGAGAGGCTGAACGATTGCAGGAAGGTCTGGAACAACGGTACTTTGGATAGACCGTCGTAGGTCACACGCCAGTTGGGTCTTGGAATTTCCGGGAAGCGTACGGTGAAACGTTTGCTCGGATCCTTTCCGGAGTAGGCGGACAAGAAGGCCGTCGTGAGCACTTCGGATTGAGAGCTGCCGTATCCGTTCCGGTAACCAGGAACCGTATCATTGCCCGGCGTGTAGTTCGGGTTTTCTGCAGCCAGGATTTGCGAAGCAGCGCTGCGGTTGTTCAAGAAGTTTATCCAGTTCTGGTTCGAATAGGTTTTGTCGTCCTTGACGAACTGCGTACTCCAGGTCAGGTAGGAGATGGAGAAGTTGCCCGACTCGGTGGGACTGTACGTCTGGAATACACCATCCGCATTCGCGCGGAAGAATTCGCTGTGCGTGATGGAGAGGTTGCGGTTTCCGCTGAGTTCGATGCGGAATGATTTTATCGGTTCGATGGTCAACCTGGCGGTCAGGTTGGTCTGTTCGTTGGTGGAGTAAAAGGAGTTGAGGGTCGTATCCAACGTCAGCCACTTATACCGCACAGCTTCCGGACGGATATCCGCCTGACTTCCGGCAATGAACCCAAAGGTAGGAGCCGGTCCTTGTCCAAGGTAATTCCAATCCTGTCCCATGAATTCGGGTTGCGGACGGAAACCGGGAAGTGAAGTTCCGCGTGTTTTGCTGTAGGTGACGGAACCGGTCTTTGCCATCATCAGCAGGTTGGCAAAGCCCTTAATCACCGGGTTTATCTCGCGAGGTTGACGTTGGGTAGAATCGCGTGCTGTGCGCGTGCTGTCTGACGGAGACTTGGGTCTGCTGGGGACACGATTCGGTTTAGCTCCCTGCTGGTTCACGCGTTTGAAGAAAGGAATCTTGTTGTACAGCGTGCTGAAGGTAAGGTTGGTGTTCAGCTGGATGGTTTGCGAGTTCTGTATCGTATTGGCAAATGGGTTCGGACCGATCTGGTTGGTGGCGGTATCCCGGTAGAGTCCGGATGAGGTCCATCCGAAGTCAGCGCCGTAGCGGGCGTTCGCGCTGACCCAATCCGTCAGCGGGAATTTGTTCAGGGGAAGGTTGTACGTGACATTCCACGTGTGGCGGTAGTTGTTCAATCGCCCGAAGCGCAAGAGGTTTGTCTTGATTGAATCCCGCTCCTGGTCCGTGTCGATTCGCCCGGTGGGTTCGTCGATGACAGCGTTGGCGTTGGAATTGAAATCCACTTTCAACGATTTGGTCAGATCCCAATTGAAACCGTAGGACCGCGTCATGTTGAACGTTTTGATGAAGGTCGGCGCTAACGTGAAAGCGTATGTGGAATTATTGCGCAAGGCCGTTTCCGCATACGTTCGGTCAAGCGCCAGTCTGGCGTTGATGCCGGAGGGCAGCGGATTGAAGTTGAATTCCTTGACGAGCTTCATCCAGCTGGACGACATGAACTTTCCTTTCATGCCGTTGAACGGTTGGATGGGTTTAGCGCTGTTGTTGAAGTTATAAGCGATAGCTCCGGAGGTGTTCTTCGCAAGACCGTATTGAATGTTGTAGTTGCGCCGGTAGGTTTCGTTGTAGATGTAAGAAAGGTTTAAGTTCTCAATGTCATAGATGTGAGTCTTTCCTCCCGATCCCGTCTTGGTTTTTCGGACGTTGGTGAAGTTGATACTCTTCCGCTGAGTGTAATCTTGAACCTGCTGATTGATGGAATCCTTTACTTCAGGAGTCGGTGCGGCATCAATGGCCTTGTCTAATAAAACATCCGGATCGAGCGGGTTGTACTCTGGATTAACAAAGGATTCTCCGTATGAGAAATACATGGGCAATTTCACGCCGGAATTTTCAGGGAGGAATTTGCCCAATTCCAGGCTGGTGGAGAAATCGTACGAGGTCCGGTTGAAGCGATCCTGTTCACCCACTTTCTTCTCGATGCTTCGCCATCCCGCCGTGTTATGGTTCCCGACTATCGTCATGTTTCCAAGATCAGCGAGCTTGGCAGACACGCGTGCCGTTGCTGCCCAACCGCCTTCTTGGTCGAAATCGGTCATGCGTAATTCGTTGACCCAAACCTCTGCGCATAATTTCTGACCGGTGCCGTCCGCTTCCTTCGGATTCCGCACGCCGATCATGATGGATCGGATGTTGGAAAGATTGGGAGAGCCTTTCACGGTGATGGTGTTCAATCCGTCGGAAATCGTGAACGGTGTCAGCAGGTTGATGTTGGGATTGGTCAGCAACGCATTGTTACGTTGCAGTTTTACATCAATCAATTTTTCAAGATCGACTTCCAAGTTGTTCGCTTCCGGCCAGATGAGGTCTGGAGAAGTGGTTCCCCACGGCGTGACGGTAAGCGGAATCTCATACTCATAATAGTTCTGACTCAAGTCACTGCCCAGTCGGATGAAGAGATGCAATTGACCGTTCTGCAAGTTGTCGACCGGTCCGCGAGACTCCGCGTGCGAGTACATTTGGATTTTGTTGTAGGCGCGGAGGTCAAGTTGGGTGTTTCTGTATGCGGCCCGGGCATCACCGTCGGTAAGATCACATACACGCAGGGAAAGGGACGCTTCGTTGAGTGATGCACTTTGAATGGTCGTGATGTCACGCTCGCGGACGATACCAGGATGTACGACATACGGGATCGGTTCACGCGCTCCGTTCTCTTCGATGCTCACGGCGGAGATATCGAACTCCGTCTCACCCGGGACTTCAGGCGTAGGAGCATACTCGCCCGGATTCAAAAGCGAGAACAGGTAGGTACGCCAGTCGCCGCGGAGTAGTTCCAATCGAGCGAAGCGAAGCACGACGGGAGTTTCGAATCCTTTCATGAACATACGGATGAAGCGTATGTTCTGGATGTCTACCTCACCGATGGTCTTGTTGGGTTGACGGATGGGGATCTTGAACTGGTACCATTTGATGCTACCCGTGGTGTTATTGGCATATCGTACCGACGACTCGATCATGTCGGTGATGTAATTCTGTCCGACCACCATGTCCGACGGACGAAGGTTTACGCGGTACTGGAGGTAGTTCTCGCCCACTTCCAGGTGGTTGTCGCGATTGATATCCTCCATGTGGGGCAACGTCGTGGCAGTGGATTGCACACCGTCTATGGTTCCGTTGGCCGGGGAGTTGCCTTGGTGTCCGTTGTACAGCTTGTAGCGGTCCAGCGGGCTGGCGTTGGTGTCGCTATAGGCAGGATTCAGGAAGTAGGCGTAGTTATCGTTAGAAGGATCGGCCTGAGCGACAGAATAAGCTACGGAGCCGGTGCCGTATAAGGCAGCGATCCGACCCAGGTAATCGTTCTGAAAGAAGTTTCGCTCGTCAGCATCGTTCAATCCATCCAGACCGATATCCTGTTGTGAGCGGCTGGCGGGGTCGTTGTCGAAGGCGTTAACGATGGACTGGATGGTGGAATAACGACCGAAGTTGGAAGTATCGGTGGTGTAATTATTCGTGGCAGCGGGCAGTCCGTTCTCAAAGCTCTTGTGTCCGTCGCGAAGGATGTCTTCGGACAGGTTGCCCAGGTTGAAATAGAGCTCACCGCCGGTGCCGTCATTGGGTGAGCCGTTGGCGAAGGGGTCCATCACCCAGAACTGAATGAACTCGATATTGCTGGCTTCGAAATCGGTCGTTTCGATCTTACGCATGATGCCTCCCCAACGCGACGCAGGATAGCGCAAGGTTCCATCAGCATTGATACCGGCTGATATCCCGGTGGCTCCGTCCACGTCGTAGTTGTATTGTCCTTTATCGTTTGGATAAAAGGCCATATTCATACACGTGATCACCTGGGGTCCACCGATTTGAGATCGGTTGGGGAATACTTCGGCTTGCGGAACCTCACGAACGTAGTTGTTGCTTTGGTCGTTGGCGTCGATGTCAGAGGGGGTAAGGCCGCTTTGGTCGCGTTGGAACAAGGGGTCCACGTAATACCAGGCGATACGACCTCGGTTATAGCCGTTGATCAGGCTGTCGTTGTAGTCCGCCTCGGGGAACATGCCGTTTTCTGTTTGACCCATCGGTGTGCTGGATAAATACCAACTACCCGGGTTTCGCATATCCAATGGCGTAATGGCTCCTTCGAAGTCATCGATATAGGCAATACCTGATTTGCTGATCGCCCGGTTGTTTCCGGGAATGATCTTGGCTGCCTCACCGGCCACCGTGATGTTTGACACTTCCCGCGTATCGTAGAGCGGTAGCTTGTCGAGCATCTTGGTCAGGAAACGAGAATCGGTGCGATAGGTACCATCCACGCCCAGCATCCAGTTGGAGATCGGTTCGTCTCCAATGTTCACTTTTTGAGTGAGTGGTCTCTCGTTCAGGTGCAACATGGTTCCGCCGAGTTGGAAATCCTTATTGACCGCGTACTCGAAACGGTTGCCGAAGAAGGTTTTTGTCTGCAGGTTGAACATCTGCTGACTTTCCAGCGATACTTTGATCGGTGTGTTCGACTTAAGGATACCGTCGTTGATGATCTTGACGCGTCCCAAGGTATAGTCGACGGTGTAATCCACGTTCTCTTTGAGGGGCATGCCTCCGGCGGTCACGGTCACCGAACCGCGCGGTATGTTGATGGCATTAAGTGGGATATCGCTACCGGCGGTGGCCTGGTAACTTCCTCTCAGGGTGAACTTGTTCTTTTCCGGCTGCTGCTGTGCAGCGGTCTTGGTGGAGTCGTAGAGAGCGTCGTAGGCGTAGTAATCCGCCAGTGTCGTATTGCCGCAGAACTTGGACCGCAGGTAACTACCGAACGGTTCTCGGACCGGAAAGATGATACGGCCGGTTTGCGTATTGATGGTTATGCCGTTGACGAAGTCGAATATTCCATCCGGTTGCGGGTCGTTATTGAAGTTCAACTGGTCCATATTGAACAGCTGGATCAGTGGAATACCCTGTACGGTAGAGCAACCTTGCGGGATGTAATTGATATTGCCGCCGATCTGATCATCCTGATACAAAACGTCGAGGCGGAAATCTTTTTGACCCACGTTGTATCCGCCCAACGAGTAAATGTTTCGGAGCATAAGGTCCCACGTGTAAAACTGCGGGGAGAATCCGGTGCTACGAATCAATTTGACGAATAACGCTTCGGTACCGGTGACGTTGGTGTTGTAGGTGGATATCTCACCAACCCGGTGCAAGCGACCGTTGATGGTGTATTCGAAGGCAACTGCGAGAACCTGGTTGGGCTCCAAGGCCGTGTTCAGCGAGATGTATCCCAGCTGAGGATTCAAGGTGTACTCGGAGGACTGCAGCAAACGGGCGTTCTCTACCGTTTCAAAGTTCCGTGTGCGGCAGAAATTATTCGACGTACAAAGCGGATCAAGCAGGGAAGAGGCGGAGGAAATGGACCGCAATTGAGTCAGCCCGTTGACGCCAAGTTTATCATACAGGTTGTTGGAGGAGTCGGAGGGTTCGACTACGTTCCACGGTGCAGGGGACGGGCGGTCGATGAAGCTCTGGCCGGAGTCGGGCCGGTATTCTCCAAGGTCGGCAAAGGCGACGATGTTTCGGTTCTGCTGGGTCTGTGAAGAGATGAAGCTACGGGACGTTACCCAGACTTCGACGCGTGTGATGTTGAAGGGTGAGCTGATGCGGTTCAGTTGGCTCAGGGTTCGATCGTACTGGTCTTTGAAGTACTGGGAGAGGAAGAAGTGGCGGTTCACTTCGTATTGGTCGGCGGTGATGGTGAACTGCGTCGTCTGGGCTCCGCCTTTCACTTCGACGGTCTGTGATTTGCCGCGTTGTTGGCTGTACACGCTGGTTACTTTCAGTTTGCCGAACTGCAATTCAGTCTTGATACCGAACAGGCTCTGCGAACCTTGGATCAATTGGGTGTTGAGCGGGAAGTTGATGTTGCCGGCATCGATCTTCCGGATGATGTCGTCTTCATACCCGGTGTATTCGATCTTCATTTGGTTCTCGAAGTCGAAGGTCGCTTGGGTGTTGTAATTGGTGGTGAGTTTCATCTTATCGCCGATGTTGGCGATAACGTTCATCTGGATCTGTTCCCGGAAATCGAAGGTGGTCACGCGCCGTTGACGTTCCGGTAAGGCCGGGTTCTCGTTTTTGGCGATGTTCAACGCAAAGAAGAGTTCGGCTGAACCTTGTGGTCGGATGTCAATCGTATTCCCGCCGAAGATGCGGTCGAAAATCTGACTGTTTACAGTGATTTTCGGTGCGAACGCTTTTTTGTTCAGCTTGTCTTCTTCGTTGGCCCGCTGTCTCCAGTAATCGGCAGTAGTCCTGCTGAATTGTTGATCTACGAATTCCTGAAAAGTGAGGTAGGAGGGATTCCGGTAAAACAAATCACCGATTTTCTCATTGATGTTATATTCATTGTCCTCCGTGTTGTACTCCACATCGGTTTTGATGTTGGAAGGTTCCTTGAGGTACATCGGACTCGCAGATCCCGGAGTATTGTACTGGTCCGCGATGCGATCCTGAAACGGATACGGAAGTCGGGCTGAACTGTCTTCCTCCGAAGTGGACGACGCAGTCTCCTGCTCGTTTGCCCAACCGACGAAACGAGCGGACCTGTCTGTCGCCCAAACCATGGAGACAAAAGACAATGCCAACCCAAACCCGAAGAGATATCGTTTAAAATTCTTCAAGGGGTGAATAAACGGACTGATAATCTGTTTATTGGTAGCGGTTGGTCGATAGGCCTCGGATTGAGTTGCGAGGCCCGAATTTACACCAAAAAAAGGACTTTTCCGCCTATTTTTAGAGGGATTTTAGGGCCTGACGAAGCAGTTCTTCGACGTTTAATCCGGGTTGGCTTTTCAGCAGCTTATCAATCGTCAATTCCACTGTATTCTTCTGAAAACCAAGGGTTAAAAGGGCTACTACGGCTTCGTCTTTCACCTTCAACGAGGACAGGGCCTGCGGAATGTTCCCTTCGTCACGGGCGAGTTTACCCCGAAGCTCCAAAATGATGCGCTGGGCTGTTTTTTCGCCGATTCCTTTGATTTTCTTCAAGCGCCCCACATCCTCCGCCGCGATACAGGATTCGATTTCAGTCGGAGCCATGGACGACAACATCATCCTGGCGGTGTTGCATCCGATGCCGGAAACCGAAATCAGGGATCGGAACAGTTTGCGCTCGTCATCGTGGCTGAACCCGTACAGCGTTTGGGCGTCTTCCGTGATGTGCAAATGGGTCAGCAGCAGAATGGCTTCTCCGTCACCTAGGCGACTGTAGGTATGCAACGAGATTTGCACAAGGTATCCTACTCCATTGCATTCAATGACGCAAAACGAAGGGTTCTTTTCGACCAATCGGCCATTCAGGTGATGAATCATACCCTAAAGATAAGAATAAGGCTTAGGGCATTTTGACCAGGGGAATGATTTCCAGCCCGCGGTCCGTTAGGATTCTAAGGAAATAGCAGCCTGCAGAAGCCTCCGTAAAGTAACGGGATAAATCTGTCCGTTCACCGGACATAGGGAGAGGCAAGGACTTTACC
>CAYWDY010000004.1:0-2759 GCA_964455985.1 uncultured Flavobacteriales bacterium | reverse complement strand
GCCTCGTATATCAGACAGCCATATTCCTCTCACTTCGCGCTCGACTTTCAGGTAAATCCTGTCCGAGAAAGGATTGGGGTAGGCGGTAGCCACTGCCTGTTGCGGTGTTGATTCCGTACCGGCAAAAATCGGATCCACCAACAAAGACCACATCGAACGGCCGTATGTTCCGGCATACAATGTTCTTGTCGGCTGATGGAGGCGGATATCACAAACGGGCACTACCGGCATGCCGTTGCCTGCCGGTGACCAAGTAATACCCAGATCCAACGAAACGAAAACTCCGACATCCGTCGCGAGGAATAACGTCGAATCGTGATCAGGATCCGGAATGATGTCGTTGCAAGGAACATCCGGTAAGTTGCCGTCGATGGCTGTCCAGGTTACTCCGAAATCGGTGGTACGGTAAACGTGTGCTACGTTGTCGAAGAAGCGATAGCCGGAAAATGTAACGTAGGCGATGGCAGCATTATCGGGATCGACCGCAACGTGGGTAACCCATCGTACAGCGCTCATCGGATTGATGCGCTGCCAGTTGGAGCCGTAATCCGTCGTTACCCAAACGTTTCCATCGTCAGTGCCGGCGTAGATGACATTGGTATCCGAAGGTGCCATGGCCAGTGTGGTTACCGTTCCCCACGTAATCGGATAACCGAAAAGAGTATGGTCGGTCAGGTCAGGACTGATGCCTTGCCAATTGTTTCCTTGGTCATAGGTGATGTTGACACGGTTGCTGCCTAAGATGACCGTTTCATACGATTGCGGATTGAATTCGAAGGGTGTGTTCCAATTGAAACGGTCATTCGGGTCAACGCCATTCACGCCCGTATTCAATCCTCCGTATTGGTATTCGGAATAGGTGAATCCGGATACCGGATCGAAAAGCAAATGAAAGCCGTCGCCACCCATGATGGAGTACCAATCGTTGTCCAGTCCGGTCGAGGTGATGACCACGCCGTTGTCTTGTGCACCACCACCGTGCACTTCAGGCGTGAATTCGTGCACTTCACACGTATAGAACTGCGTTACCGGCAGCTTTTCTTCGTGATCCCAGGTTGCTCCTCCGTCGTTGGAATAATAGAGCCCGCCGTCGTTGGCTCGTAAGAGGAAGTTGTTATTCATGGGATGGATGAACACTTCGTGGTTGTCGGGATGATAACCACTCGAGATGTTGTTCCACGACTGTCCGCCGTCGGTGGTTTTCCACGTGTCGAAACCGATCAGGTAAACCACATCCTCATCGGTCGGATCCACTTTCAATCGTCCTTCCCAGACCGCTGCGCCGTTGAAGATATCGCCGATACCGGCATCGTTCGTTCTGTTCCACGTGACGCCTCGGTCCAACGATTTATAGACTCCTTGGAAAGATCCTTGTTGGTCGGAAACCAGGTAGTAGAGAATGGAAGGATTCGTAGCGGCAATGCCGATACTGGTGCGGCAGTAATTGAAGCCGGTGGGTAATCCGGATGTGATCCGTGACCACGTATTTCCTCCGTCGGTGGATTTCCAAAGTCCGGATGCCGGCCCCGCAATATTCCTACGATCGATACGTCGCACTCGCGTCCAGGTGCAGGCGTAGACGATATTAGGCTGCTGCGGATCGATGGCTACATCGATGACGCCGGTGGAGTCGTTCAGGTAAAGAAATTGCTGCCAGGTATTCCCGCCATCCAGTGTGCGATAGAGCCCTTGATCCGTACTGTTTCCAAAAATATCACCCATCGTAGCCACGAATACGATATCCGGATTTGTGGGGTGAATCGCTATTCGTCCGGTATTGCGACATTGAGTCAATCCAACGGATGTCCAATTCGCACCGCCATCGACCGACTTGAAGGTGCCGGCTCCGTCGTAGGTGATCGATCCTCCGCCGCAGTTGGGTTCGCCCGTCCCGGCGTAGAGGATATCTGGATTCGAGGGAGCAATGGCCAGATCACCCAGGGATAACGAAGGCTGATTGTCAAAAATAGGAGTCCAGGATTGTCCGCCGTCATCAGACTTGAAAATGCCGCCCGATGCCGCGCAGGTGTACATGGTTTGCATGGATCCCGTCGGCATTTCCACATCCACCAATCGTCCGCCAATGTTGAGCGGTCCAACCTCCTGCCATTGCCCCGACAGTCTGGATGATTTGCGACGAGAGTCGTCAACCATCTGTCGGGCCGCATGACGATGCGCCTCTGCATCGACCTCTCCATAGGGAATCATCCGCTGGAAGACATACCAGTCGTTAATTTCATCCAATGCCTGTCCGGGCGTCCATGGGAACGTGTGTTCCCGTTGGGCTTGAGCCGATAGTGTAAAAATGAAAAGGACGAGTAGGGAAACGGACTTCTTCATACCCAAAGATAACAAGAAGAAGAGGTGCTTTTATAGCAACTTGATCCAGTATCTACTCAGCATCCACATTCATTTAATGCGCCCCCTGACCGATAGAAAGACTTCCATAAAATTCAGTTTGAAAGAATATCGGTTATTGCCCTACACGGACTTGTTTTCATTTACAAAGGGCTATAAAAGAAATCCCGGCACCGACTTAAGTCGGTGCCGGGGAGCTTAACGTAAGTCGGTGCCGGGGTAAGGGTTGCGTCGAAAATTATTTTGACGAGAACGTGCTTTTCCTGGATTGGGCGTCCACAACGGCGATCGTAATCATGTTTACGATTTCACGAACAGAGCTACCCAGTTGAAGAACGTGAACGGGTTTCTTCATACCCAACAAGATCGGTCCGATTGCTTCGGCTGATCCAAGTTCTTGA
>CAYWDY010000003.1:29343-31730 GCA_964455985.1 uncultured Flavobacteriales bacterium | reverse complement strand
CTGACTATCCTGATTCTTCGGATGTCGTTATCAACGAATTGCTATTTGATGCTCCGGATGGAATAGCTGATTTTGTGGAGTGTTATAATCGGTCCGACCGAGTGATTGACATGAAAGATTTTATGATAGGAGAAACCGATTTTGACGGACAGTCCATATCCACTGCACCCAAGGTGGTGACTAAGGAGCATTTCTTGCTCTTCCCCGGCAGGTATGTGGTGTTCACGAAAGATGACCGTGCATTGGGTTCCTATTTTTCTCAATCGGACCACCGTGTAGTCATTCGTAGCGATGAGCTGCCGGACTTCAACACAACGGAAGGTGGCGTCAGGCTCTTCGCGCCAGACGGAAGTGTGATGGATGAAATGCGGTACCAGGCTTCGTGGCACTATCCGTTGTTAGCAGATGTCAAGGGAGTCACGTTGGAACGTATTGATGCCAACGCGGCAGGTACCGTTTCGAGCACGTGGCACTCGGCGGCCTCGGTAGTCGGGTATGGTACGCCTGGATGTACAAACAGTCAGACGCCGGTAGAAGCAGCAGCGAGCGGAGAGCTTGAGGTGAGGTACGACATCGTCACCCCTGACAACGATGGCCTTGATGATGTGCTGATCCTTGATTACCGGTTTGAAACGGGCGATCGTCTCGCCTTCGGAAGAGTATTTTCAGAGCGGGGGCTTCAAGTTCGCGAACTTCTTAATCATGAAACCCTGTCAACCAACGGACAATTGCTTTGGGATGCTCGGGATGATTCGGGATCATTGGTAGCAGCCGGGAAATATATCGTGATGCTAGAAACCATTGATCCCCGGGGGAAGACACGTCGGTTTAGGAAGGCCTTCGGGGTATTTTATCCCTGATCGACTATTCCTCCGCCCAGTAGTTGTCGGGAAGTTCGAGGGTGCGGAGGGTTTTTTCAAAGGCTTTGCGTTCGGCGTTGTCTCTTTTAATGCCGGTATTTGACAGAAGTCCTTCGACAGCGATCTTGCCCCAGTAGTTGAATTGGCCTTTGGAGCGAATCCGTCTTCGGAATAGCAAATTCGGCTTTCCGTTGTCCGTGCTTCGGATGAACTGATTCAAGAGCCAGTTCAGGGTGTTGTTGAAGAAATCTGTTCCGCTTTCTTTTCGGCGGTTCACATTCACGGACAGATCGTGGTACCGCATGTCAATGGTTCCGAACGAGAAGTAGTCATTCCCTTTCACCAAGATGGTCAGCGTATCAATCTCGCCTGACTTCATCCGGATATTCATCAAAGGTTCCAGCAAAGCATTCATTCCCGGCATGCTGAAATGCGCCAAACGTATCCTCATGCGGAATCCCTGCAGCGAATCGGTATAGGATTGCCGGAAGTTGACACGCACTTCGCCTTGGGAGTACAAGGAGCCGTGTGTACGTACCGTGAGTGTATCGTTGGCCTCGAAACCGTGATTACGCACGTTGTATATCCATCCGTTGAGGGAATCGATCAATAGTTTGCCTTCTTTACCGGAGCGCAATCCGATTTCATGGTACCGCACCGATCCGCCTTTAAGCAGGACCGTATCCAAAATCAGAGGAACAGGAATCCGTTGAATTGTATTCGCCAACAGGGGTCGATATGACACGGTATCTGCGGGACGCGTCTTGTCGCGCTCAGTCAGAAGATTCACATCTTCCACGGTGAGAGTTCCGGCTTGTAGGGAAGGCTTATCCTTGGACCAGTCAATGTCAAGCCGATTCCAACTGCCGGCCCCGGTAACCAGACGGATGACGTCTTTTTCAAAAGGGACAGAACTCCAAAAATTCTCTCGCGTACCGGTATTGGTATAAATCATACGGTCGAATCCACCGGCATAGGATTGGTCATGCCGAAGGCGTATGCCGTCGATTTCTACTCGAGATTGACGACCGGACCAATAGAGTTTCCCCTGACTAAGATTCCAAGAATGTGTACTCAGCCATTCTTTACCATCGGTCAATTCGGAGTCGCTGACTTGGAAACTATCCGCATGTAAGTTTCCGATACTCACAGACAGTGAATCTTGTGTCCTGTCGGAGAAATGGTAGGCGAGACCATTCATCGTCATCGTTTGCACAAAGGATCGCCATCTTTTGTCCTTCAGGAAGTATTGGAATCGCTTCAGTTCAGCATGAACATGATCAGCATGGATTCCTTTGTTTTTGAGTGGGGATAGAAGTGGAGTGCCGTCGTAAACGATGGAGGAAACCGTCAGTACCGGTTGGCCGGTCAGGGTATCCAAGCCCAGGGAATCCAGCGCTATGTGGCCATTGATGCGTAAACTGGAAACCACTTCCCGGTTGGTACTATCTAAGCGATGTAACCGTATTTCTGCATCATCCACCATCAAACGCTCGACGACCAACGAGGGTAGGGCGCCTCTTGGGT
>CAYWDY010000003.1:25192-29285 GCA_964455985.1 uncultured Flavobacteriales bacterium | reverse complement strand
CTGTCCAGTCGGGGAATCAGTGCCCGAGTGCCCGAGACGGTAACTCCGAACCGAAGTTCATCGCTCCTGAATGCTAATCGGACTCGGTCGGATTCGTTTTCTCCTTTCACATTAACCAATCGAATGGATCCGGGTTGATCTACCCAAATATCGCGTGCTTCGATACGCGTTTTGCCGGAAGCAAAGAGGTTGTCTAATCCTTCTATCGTCAGCTTTTTCCACGTAGCACCTTGACCTCCGAAGGCGCCACCGTCAAGCTGTAGGGAGAGTTTCGAGTAGAGGCTTGCGTGGGAAGGCATGACGTATTCGAGGCTGATGTTGTTCATTTCAATCCGGTCACTGGTAATCCAGGGCTTTGCACCATTCGTTCGCTTCGTATTTTTTCCTTTGATCCGGATATTCCCGGACTCTGCCGAGATAAGGGAGCACGCCAGCACATCGGTAGTACGAAGGGGTCGTCGGAAAACAATTTCCACGCCGTCAAGATCAAGCTGTTCGGCTTGTCCAGCTTTCCCTTTCAAGTGATCGAATCGAAAACCGGATTTATTTTCCAGCCAATGGAACCCTTCCACCTTCAAATCGATATCCGGGCCTGTGATACGGAATGATTCGGTACGCACTTCGTCTATGGATTGTAATAGGGAATAAAGGTCATCCGATCCGACGGCTTTCTCTGCATTGATCTGAAGGGCTACCCCTGAAATGACAATGTCACTACCTAAGGAATCGCGCGCTTGCAGCCTCAGTTGACCGTTCCGAACCACCAGCTTTCCAATACTGACCTTTTCACGAACGCCGCTCATCCATTCGCGGATCTCTTCGTTGACAGTCAGGTTTCGTGCATGAGATTTTTTCCGCGGGGCATCCAAAACTACTTCAGGCCGATCAATGGATAATCGGTCGGCGACGATATGCTTGGTAAATAGGTCTACGAGAGAGAGCTGCTCGATTCGCAGTTCCGGTACGATGATTTTGCTTTCCGGATTGACGGAGCTGCCGGAGCGAGGGGTCAGGCTGTAATTCTTTAGCTCCAGATTGTTTTGCGTCCATTTTATACTGCCCAATGAAACGTTGTAATAATTGCGGGAGTCATTCTCTGAATAATCCTTCAATTGCATGTCGATTTCAGCGACGCGCACAGGTCGTGGGTCATCCGGAACAACCTCAAGATCGAAGACCTCGAACCGGTTGCCGTTGATGTTCATGCGGACGGTTCCCGTCTGTTTGGTCATGTATTCTTTCGTCAGCAACGAATAGGAAATATCATTGATCCCCAGGTGGTGAATCTTGATGGGTGGCCCTGAATAACTTCGTTTGGATGTGCTCTTTGCCTTTTTCGAATCACGACTCAAGTTCAAGGAGGTGATTCCGGTACGCACATCGATACTGTCCACTTGGATGGATCCTTTCTCGAGGAACTGTTGCCAGTCGAAACCGTTTACGCTCAGCGACGCAAGTTGTATGCCGGCATCTTCCAGCGCTTCATCCTGGAATCGCATACTGAATGAATCGATTTGAAGGTTACCGCTGGATTTATCGAGAAATAAGTTGTGCAGGGCGACACGAACGGAAGAATCGGGAAGATGGATGTCGGGCCGCTGCAATTCAAAACTGGTATTTCCTTGAAACGGATCGATAAGGGCACCCGATTTGTTTTCTAGCAGGAATCCGTCGAGTGCGAAGTGGATGTGATTGATCGAGAAATACCGGTCGCCCTCGTTGATGCGCAGGGCGCCGTCACGAATCCTGACGTTCTCTGCTTTCAGCAAGTCGAAAAGGTCGAAAAGCTGGTGCTGTACGTCCGCAATCGATCGGTTCGCCTTCTGGCCGTCTGCTTTTTGTCTCCGTTGAAGGACGATATCGGGCTGCTCTACGATCAGGGTTGTCAGGTCAAGGGTTCTTCGGAAGAGTAGTCCGACAACCGATTGAACCTGTAGGTCCAGTCGGTTGCAGGAAGCCGCAAGAATCGCGGGATCTTCTGTCTCCGGAACGAGACGGAATCCTTCCAATCGTATGCTTAACGGGAAATAGGTGATGTCGACATCCTCGGTGGACACGGAATACTGGCCTCCGGAAAACCTGCGTACCAGCTCATCCAAGACAATCTCCGAGCGGTAATGAAGCAGAAAGTGGATAGTCCCTGCCAGGGAAATAACGAGCAGGGCGGCAAGCCATCTTCGGTTTCGTCGCGACATCAGGCTGTGTTGGGTAAGCGATTAATCGATGGTGGCGATCACCTTCAATTCAATAGCGATCGGAGTAGGAAGACAGTTGATCTCAAGCGTAGTCCGGCAGGGAGGATTGTCCCGGAAGTATTCGGCCCACAGGGCATTGTAGATCTTGAAGTCATCCTTCATGTTAGTCAGGAAAACCGTCACATCCACGATGCGGTCCCAGGAGGAGCCCGCATCTTCCAGGATATAACGTACGTTTCGGAATACCGAATGGCATTGTTCAGCGATATCGTAGGAGATGATTTTCCCGTCTTCACCGAGTTCTACGCCGGGAATTTTTTTGGTTCCACGTTCGCGTGGACCAACTCCCGAGAGGAACAGGAGGTTTCCGACACGACGGGCATGAGGATATAAGCCTACCGGTTCCGGGGCCTTGGATGAATCGAATTTCTCTGACATAATTGGTGTACTAAGTGATTTCCGAAAATACACTTTTTGGCAGGAGCGAATTGGACGTCATTCCACTTTTGATCGACATACTTCCTGAAGTTCTAATAACTATCACCCAAAAAAATCTCATCGTCGAGGTGATTGATTTTTGTAAGTGATGACTTCAACTGCCGCATCCAGCAAGGCATCGTGAAAGTTAGGATGTAGACTCCTTCAAAGATTCCGACCCGGTTAGGCTAAGCTTAAAATAAGTGTATAAAATGAATAAATGATACTATAAAAACCAAACAGAACGTATAAAATGGTTTGCCTCTACTAATCCTGACTTTACCCCTATTTACAAGTGCCACTAATTCAATGCTTTACAAGCATGCAGGGGTTTCGATAAACCGGGAAAAAAGGTTAGCTTTGCAGCCTTCATTTTCAGGCTGTTACATGTCAAAAAAGTACCCCGAATACAAGTCCCTGGACCTCCCAACGTTGGCTGCAGACATGTTAGCTTGTTGGGACAAGGAGAAGACGTTTGAAACGAGTGTGACGATGAGGGAAGGCAAACCTTCTTTCACCTTTTACGAAGGACCACCCTCGGCCAACGGTCTTCCCGGTATCCACCACGTCATGGCACGTGCCATCAAGGATATCTTTTGTCGCTACAAAACCCAAAAAGGATTTCAGGTAAAGCGCAAAGGCGGATGGGATACGCACGGACTTCCTATCGAACTGAGTGTCGAAAAAACGCTAGGCATCCGCAAGGATGACATCGGAAAGACGATCTCCATCGAAGCCTACAACCAAGCCTGCCGCAAAGAGGTGATGAAGTACAAGGATGTGTGGGACGACCTCACCCGGAAAATGGGTTATTGGGTCGACCTGGAAAATCCGTACATCACGTTCGAGAATTCGTACGTGGAGACCTGCTGGTTTCTGCTTTCTCAACTTCACAGCAAAGGGCTGCTCTACAAAGGCTATACGATCCAGCCCTACTCACCCGCCGCCGGTACCGGCTTGAGCTCCCACGAGCTCAATCAACCGGGTACCTACAAGAACGTCAAGGATACTTCGGCCGTCGCCATGTTCCGCGTAGCCGGTAACATGGGCATGGCCGGCGATGTTTACTTCTTGGCCTGGACGACCACGCCGTGGACGTTGCCTTCCAACACCGCCTTGGCCGTCGGAGTCAACATCCAATATTCCGCTGTACAGACCTTCAATCCTTACACCGGCGCTCCTTGCTCCGTGATCATGGCGCATGACCGGCTGGGAAAATATTTCCCGGAGAAGAATGCCGCCCTTGATTTCGCCGCCTACCAGCCCGGCGACAAGGCCATTCCGTTCAAGGTGCTTTGCTCCTTCAAAGGCAAAGACCTGGAAGGCATGCGCTACGAGCAGCTGCTTCCTTATGCACAGCCTTCGGACGGCGATGCTTTCCGCGTCGTCTGCAAAACCGGTGCCGTAGTGATATATCCGCA
>CAYWDY010000003.1:9590-25160 GCA_964455985.1 uncultured Flavobacteriales bacterium | reverse complement strand
GCTCCCAGTTTCGGTGCGGATGACTTCCGTGTCGCACGCCAGAACGGAATCGGTTCCCTGACCTTGGTCGATCGCCAGGGACGATTCACCGAACAAGTCACCGACTTCGCCGGGGAATACGTCAAGGAAAGCTATTACACCGAGGCTGAACGCGAAGAGCAACGCAAAAAACAGGGTGGAGAAAAATACCTCACCGTCGATGAACGCATCTGCATCCGCCTGAAAAAAGAAGGCAAGGCCTTCAAGGTGGAGAAATACGAACACAACTATCCCCATTGCTGGCGTACCGATAAACCCGTCCTCTACTATCCGTTGGATTCTTGGTTCATCCGCACCACTGCGTTGAAGCAGCGAATGGTGGAATTGAATGCGACCATCCAATGGAAACCGGAATCCACCGGCACCGGTCGATTCGGAAATTGGTTGGAGAACCTCGTGGACTGGAACCTGTCACGCTCTCGCTACTGGGGAATTCCATTGCCCATCTGGCGTACGGAAGACGGCGCGGAGGAAATCTGCATCGGCTCGGTCAACCAACTACACCAGGAGATACAACGCTCCATACAAGCCGGGTTCCTCGACAAGGACCCGCTGCACGGCGTCACCGACACCGAATCCCCATCGTTCTCGTTCGATCTCCATCGTCCGTATGTGGACGATATTGTGTTGGTCTCTCCCACCGGAAAGAAAATGTTCCGCGAAACGGATTTGATCGACGTGTGGTTCGACAGCGGCGCGATGCCCTATGCCCAGTGGCATTACATGGGAAAGGAAAACAGTCTGCCTTTTGATAAAACGAAATCGGACTCCTTCTCGGCCTTTCCGGCTGACTTTATCGCAGAGGGCGTCGATCAGACACGCGGATGGTTTTTCACGTTGCATGCTATCGCCGTGATGCTGTTTGACTCGGTCGCCTTCAAGAATGTGGTGTCTAACGGACTCGTTCTCGATAAGAATGGTAACAAGATGTCCAAACGTTTGGGTAATGCCGTCGATCCCTTCGAGACGCTGGCTGCCTACGGTCCTGATGCTACGCGCTGGTACATGATCAGCAACGCCCAACCTTGGGATAACTTGAAATTCAACGCCGAAGGTATTGCGGAAGTACAACGCAAATTCTTCGGTACACTGCATAACACCTATTCCTTCTTCGCCCTCTACGCGAATATCGACGGATTTACTTTCGAACAGGATGCTGTTCCGCTTAGTGAACGTACCGAGCTCGACCGTTGGATCTTATCGGAACTCCACTCCCTCATCCGCGTGGTGGATGAGAGTTTTGCGGAATATGAGCCAACCCGCGCTGCCCGCGCCATGGCGGATTTCGTCAATGAACACCTGAGTAACTGGTTTGTGCGGTTGGGTCGTCGCCGTTTTTGGAAAGGGGAATACAGCCAGGATAAGATTTCTGCCTATCAGACCTTATACACATGTCTGGAAACATTGGCACGACTCATGGCTCCGATCGCTCCATTCTATGCCGATCGGTTGTTTAGAAATTTGAACGAAGCCACGCGCCGTGACCATGCCGTGTCAGTGCATCATGCGGATTTCCCAGTGAGTGATTCATCCGTCATAGATCCTGCGTTGGAGCAACGCATGGAATTGGCTCAACGCATTTCTTCCTTGGTGTTGTCCTTGCGTAAGAAGGTCAATATCCGCGTACGCCAGCCGCTGGAGAAAATCCTGTTGCCGGTCCTGGATCCGGCATTCCAACACCATGTGGAATCGGTAAAAGACCTGATCCTCTCCGAGGTGAATGTGAAATCCATTGAATACATCACGGACACTGCCGGTATTCTGGTCAAACGGATTCGCCCTAACTTCAAAGTATTGGGTAAGAAGGTCGGCGCCTTGATGAAAGAGACGGCCGCAGCCATCGGCGAATTCTCTCAAGCCGACATATTGGCCTTTGAACAACAAGGTAAGTTCAGTCTGACGGTGGCTGGACAACCGGTAGAGCTGACCTTGGAAGACGTGGAAATCCTCTCCGAGGATATTCCGGGTTGGCAGGTAGCTTCAGAAGGCCGACTGACCGTAGCCTTGGATGTGACCATAACCCCCGCACTTCGGGAGGAAGGAATCGCCAGGGAATTTATCAATCGGGTCCAAAATCTTCGAAAAGAGAACGGTTTCGAGGTTACGGACCGCATTGACGTACGTTTGACCGGACACGAGGCACTTCGGACCCCCATCCTTAACAATAAGAACTATATTTGCGCCGAAATTCTGGCGGCCTCCTTGGAATGGGTTGACACCCTGAATCACCAAGAAGCCGTTGAGATAGAGGTGGACGATGAAATTAAAACCCTCATTCGTGTAAGCAAGCATGCTTGATTCTTTTCACGGATGACCTATTGTTTTCGATCATGAGTAAAAAGAAAATCACCAAGGCAAAACCTAAGGCCGCCAAGAAGCCGGTCAAGAAAGCTGTAAAACCAGCGCCTAAAAAAACGGCTAATGCCAAGTCTAAGGCGAAACCGGCCCCTAAAAAGGTGACCAAGGTTGTCTCCAAGAAAACGGTAAAAGCCAAGCCGGCTCCGAAGAAAGCTGTGGCCAAAAAGCCTGCGGTCAAGAAACCCGTGGCGAAAAAGCCCGCCGCCAAACCGGTAGTTGTGGCCAAGAAGCCCGCTGCTCCCGTTAAACCGGCTCCCGTCTCTAAGAAGGCGGCTCCTGCTCCGGTGGTGAAGAAGGCGGCTCCTGCTCCGGTCGCTAAAAAAGCGACGTCTGTCAAGACCATCGAAGCCAGACCTGTTCGTCCGGAATCGAAGAATCCGGTCCTTCCGCCCATGCCTCCTCCCATCAAGCCGGCAATCAGTAAATCGCCGCTTGCTCCTACAGCGGTCACGCACCAGGAGGATCCTAACAAGACCCGTTATTCCGACAAGGAGCTCGATGAGTTCCGTGTCATCATTGAAACGAAACTGGAAGAATCCCGTCGCGAACTGTCCTTGCTTCAGGCTCAAATGACGGCCGCCAACGAGCATGGCACGGATGACACCGCCGGCACGTTCAAGATGCTGGAAGACGGTTCTGAAAGTCTCGCTAAAGAAGAAGCGGGTCAGCTGGCCGGCCGCCAGAAAAAGTTCATCGAACAGTTGGAGAACGCACTCATCCGCATCGAGAACAAGACCTATGGTATCTGCCGTGTTACCGGAAAATTGATTCCGAAAGAACGCCTACGTGCAGTACCTCATACCACTCAATCCATCGAAGCCAAAATCAATCAATACCGCGATTGATCAGGCATCCTATTGCAAGAAGCCCCCGTTCATCCTGACGGGGGCTTTCTTTTTTTAATACATCGACACCGAAGCAATAATAGCGGTATTCAAATCCCGCATTGCCTAAATAACCTTAATTTTACCGGATACCATGCTGACTGCTCCGCAAAAGAAAACACTTACTCTGGCTGTCGCCTTGGTGCTGGCCGTACTGTTTATCGATCAGGCATCGAAAATCTGGGTCAAGACCCACATGTACCTCGGAGACTCGATTCCTGTGTTCGACCATTGGTTCTACATCCACTTCACGGAAAATTACGGCATGGCCTTCGGGTTGGAGTTCGGCGGAAGTTTCGGAAAACTTTTTCTGAGCGTATTCCGCATCGCCGCTTCGGTGGCCATTGCCTGGTATATTGTTCGCCTCGTTAAAGACAATGTCTCCCGCTGGATGGTCGTCAGCTTTTCCTTCATCCTGGCTGGAGCCGTGGGGAATATCCTGGACAGTGCATTCTACGGTCTTCTTTTCTCGGACAGCATACAAGGGATCTCTACGTTCCTTCCTCCTGAAGGCGGGTACGACGGTTTCTTACACGGCCGTGTGGTGGACATGCTGTATTTCCCCATGATTCACGGACAATTTCCAGAATGGCTTCCGATATGGGGAGGAGAGTCTTTTCTTTTCTTCAGACCCGTATTCAATATCGCCGACAGCTCCATTACCGTGGGGGTGATTCTCTTCCTGCTTTTCCATAAGTCACTCGAAGTAAAATCCGTTTCTCAGGAAGAAAACAATACCGAAGCCTCAACGCCTACCTCATGAAAAAGCTTATCGTATTCCTCTTTGCCGGATGTATGACTGCGGCCTTGCAGGCTCAACCTGCAGACAGCCTTGCCCTGCGAAACATTTACGACGAGATACTGACGAACGGAAAAGCGTATGAATGGCTGCGTGAACTGTCGTGTGATATCGGCGGTCGTCTGAGCGGATCTCCGGAAGCTGCTAAGGCCGTGGAATGGACCCGCAAGACGTTGGTCGAAGCGGGAGCAGATACCGTGTACCTGCAAGAGGTGTGGGTTCCCCATTGGGTGCGAGGAAAAAAAGAAGAAGCCAGCATCATCGATCAAAGCGGTTTCAAACAGGAAGTGCCCGTATGTGCACTGGGCGGTTCCGTAGCTACGCCGGAAGACGGAGTCACGGCCCAGGTCGTCGAGGTGAATGATTTCCGACAGCTCGATAGCTTAGGTGAAAAAGGAATCAATGGGAAAATCGTATTCTACAACCATCCGTTCGACCCTACATTCATAAATACCTTTAATGCCTACGGCGAAGCCGTGGAGTACCGGTGGAAAGGTCCTTCCATGGCTGCCCGCTACGGCGCGGTGGCTACGGTAGTTCGTTCCATGACGCTGGCACAAGACGATTACCCGCACACCGGAGCCATGAGGTATGCGGATACGCTGGCCAAGATTCCATGCTGTGCCATCAGTACCAACGGCGCCGACTTGTTGAGCCGTATTCTCAGGAGCGGTAAATCCACATCGTTCCATCTCCGGATGAGTTGTGCCACACTCGACAGTGTCCTGTCCTACAACGTAATCGGTGAAATCCGCGGCAGTGAGCATCCGGAAGAAGTCGTCGTAGCTGGAGGCCATCTCGATTCGTGGGATACCGGCGACGGGGCTCACGATGACGGAGCCGGAATCGTTCAGTCCATCGAGATGATTCGGACGATCAAAGCCCTGGGCTGGAAACCACGTCGCACGGTACGTATGGTGGCCTTCATGAACGAAGAAAACGGTACCAAAGGAGGCAGGAAGTACGCCGAGTGGGCAGCGGAAAATGGAGAGAAACACGTTGCTGCTATAGAGAGCGATGCCGGTGGGTTCATTCCGTTCGGATTGGGCTTGCAGATGGATTCACTCCATAAATCCAAAGTGTTGAACTGGGCCCCGCTTTTCCGTCCGTATAACATTTGGAATTTTGACGAAGAACATGGCGGAGCAGATATAGGCTACCTGCAGCAGAAATCCGGTACGCCGCTGATCGGTCTGGTGATCGAATCCCAGCGTTACTTCGATGTACATCACGCCGCCATTGATACCTTCGATCGTATCAACAAACGCGAGCTTCTCATGGGAGCCGCTACCATGACATCGATAGCCTACTTATTGAGTCTGTACGGACTCTGATATCCACCCTCGGATCCATGGCGGTTCAGGAACACCTGGCATCTCTCCTTTCGGTCCTTCCCGACAGTCCGGGAGTCTATCAATTCTACGACAAGGAGGACAAGCTACTTTATATCGGTAAGGCCAAGTCCCTCAAGAAACGGGTCAGCTCTTATTTCCAGAAGGAACGGCACGAGCAGGGCAAAACGGCTGTCATGGTCCGCAAGGTAGCCGATATCCGCACACTTGTCGTGGATACGGAGATGGATGCCTTGCTTTTGGAGAATAGTCTGATCAAAAAACATCAGCCACGGTACAACGTCAGTTTGAAAGACGACAAGACGTATCCGTGGATATGCATCAAGAAAGAACCTTTCCCTCGTGTTTTCTCTACGCGGAAAATCATTCGCGACGGCTCTGAATACTTCGGGCCGTTCACGTCTGGAAAGCTGGTCAATACCTTGTTGGAGCTGGTGGCGAAGCTCTATAAGTTACGAACGTGCACGTTGTCGCTAACGCAGGAAAATATCCAGAAGCAAAAGTTCAAGATCTGTTTGGAATACCAGATCGGAAATTGCTTGGGTCCCTGCGAAGGGAAGCAGTCCGATGAAGAGTATGAGATGGCCATACGGGACATCCGTCAGATCTTGAGAGGAAATACCCAGATGGTCATGAGCCATTTGAAACAGCATATGCAGGAATTGGCTGTCGCCTACCGATACGAGGATGCGCAGGTTGTCAAGGAGAAGTTGACCGAGCTGGAGAAATACCAGCGCAAGTCCGTCGTCGTCAATCCCGCCATACATAACGTCGATGTGTTCTCCATCCGCATGGACGGAGAGTCGGGATATGTGAATTTCCTGCGCGTGATGAATGGAGCCATCATCCAAGGCCATACCGTTGAACTCAAGCGCAAGTTGGATGAATCAGAATCCGAATTGCTGGAGCTCGCCATTGCGGATCTCCGGACACGTTTCTACAGTGAAGCCCGGGAGGTGATTCTTCCTTTTGAGTTGGAGTTGGATATTCCTGGCGTGGAAATCACCGTTCCGAAAATCGGAGACAAGAAACACCTCCTGCAATTATCGGAGTCGAATGTCCGGAATTACATTCGCGAAAAGCAGCTGCAGTTGGAAAAGCAACATCCGGAGAATCGGGTGCTCAAGATCATGGAGCTGATGAAAAAGGATTTACGATTGAAAGAGCTTCCCAAACACATTGAATGCTTCGATAACTCCAATATTCAAGGAGCCTATCCCGTAGCGGCCATGAGTGTATTCCGCGACGGTAAGCCATCCAAGAAAGACTACAGACATTTCAACATCAAGACCGTCGAAGGCCCGGACGACTTCGCCTCCATGGAAGAGGTCATTTACCGCCGGTATCGCCGGATGCTGGATGAAGCCATGGAGTTGCCTCAACTCATCGTCATCGACGGAGGAAAGGGTCAGTTGAGCTCGGCGGTGGAAAGTTTGAAAAAACTCGACCTGCATGGAAAAATAGCTATCATAGGCATCGCCAAGCGGCTGGAGGAGATCTATTATCCTGACGATCCCTTCCCGTTGTACATCGATAAGAAGAGCGAGACCTTGCGCGTTATCCAGCAGTTACGCGATGAGGTTCACCGCTTCGGTATCACCCATCACCGCAAGCGGAGAGAGAAAGGGTTGATTCGCACGGAGCTTTCGGAGATTTCCGGCATTGGTAAATCGACTTCGGAGGCGTTGCTTACTCATTTCGGCTCCGTGAAACGCATTCGCGAAGCGACGTTGGATCAGCTGGTGGAATCGGTGGGCAAGTCCAAAGGGCAAAAGGTTTTTGACTATTTTCACCCGGAGCAATCCTGAAGCTCTTATATAAAATCTGTCATGCGTCATCTTTTAGTAATCACTTTTCTGTGGCTTGGCTTCAATGACAGTTGTCTGGGTCAGACATCGCTGGATTTTGAAGGTGTCTATATGATGGAGAATCCCATCGTGCTGTTGGTGATGACCAAAACTGGCCCTAATCTTTATGACGGCTATCTGAGCACGGAAACAGCGGCAAAACATTTTCGCGGTAAGATCACCCACGATGTACTCGAGGTCCGTGGTGTAGAAGGTGAGGACACATCCGTCAGCTATTGCACGTTGGATTTTGATAAGAACATCCGGATCATGGATGCACAGCTCAACAAGGTGACCTTCAAGCGAGTCAACCAAGATCCACATGCGGTCAAACGTGAAGTGGAAAAATATTTTTATGGTGTAGAAGATAAAACGGCTCCTACGTCGGGCGCTAAACCAGCTGCCTCGGGCTCGCGCTATGCGGGAAAGAAATTCCTACACCTGTATACCGGAAACGGGATGACGGAGAAGTGGGCCTATTACCTCTATGCAGACGGACGATTCCTCTATCGCGCCGACGCCTCCTACATCAGTTCTAACGTTCAATCGGATTTCAGTTCTGCTATGAATTCCAGAGATGCCGGAACTTGGAAGGTGGAAACGAAAAACGGATCCGAGATACTAATGCTGCAATGGAACTCCGGACAAACCAGTCGGCTGGCGATCACGAAGGGATCGGACGGATACCGCCTGGATAATATCAAGTATTTTCTGGTTGGAATGGAAGAGTATCAGTGATCCAAGGATCACTTGAGCTGATCGCTCAACAACTTCATCTCGATACGCGGAGAAATCTTTTCATACAGGATGCGGTGCATGGATTCCGTAATGGGCATGTGTACCTTGTGCCTCAGGTTCAGTTCGTGGATACATTTGGTCGCGTAGTACCCTTCTGCGACCATATTCATCTCCAACTGGGCGACCTTCACCGAGTATCCCTTACCGATCATGGTGCCGAACAGTCGGTTTCTGGAGAAGGCCGAGTAAGCGGTTACCAATAAGTCGCCGAGGTAGGCAGAGTCATTGATGTCACGGCCGATCGGGTGAACGGCATCGACAAACCGTTTGATTTCTTGGATGCCGTTGGAAATGAGGACAGCTTGGTAGTTGTCGCCGTAGCCCACGCCGTGCGCGACCCCGCTGGCAATAGCCATCACGTTTTTCAATACGGCCGAGTATTCGGTGCCGTAGATGTCGTCGCTAACCGTTGTTTTTATGTAGCGACAATTCAACGAGTCCGCAAGCCGTTCGGCATGGGAGGTGGTTTGACAGGCGATGGTAAGGTAAGACAGCCGCTCCATGGCTACTTCTTCGGCATGACAAGGACCGGTGATGACGCCCACATGATCAATCGGAATCGCAAAGGCAGTTTGCAGGTAATCACCCACAATCTGAAGGTCATCAGGTATAATTCCTTTAATAGCGGAGAAGACCAGTTTCCCGGAAAAGTCAGCTGGCGTTAGGGACGATAGACTCGA
Source organism: uncultured Flavobacteriales bacterium (assembly GCA_964455985.1). Classification (GTDB taxonomy): domain Bacteria; phylum Bacteroidota; class Bacteroidia; order AKYH767-A; family 2013-40CM-41-45; genus Pollutiaquabacter. Next base: position 16,403 of record CAYWDY010000003.1, on the reverse strand, counting down.
TTTAAGAAACGCAGAGGGAACCGCCAGGATGACGATGTCGGCCGCATCGATGGCCGCATGCAAACTCGTGGTGACGTTTACTTTACCGGTGTCGATGACGACATCGCTCAAGTAAGCAGGATTGTGACGGTACTTTTGTAAAAAGTCGGCGGTTTCAGGATTTCGAACCCACCAATGGATAGAGTCTAGATTGTTGGATAGGATTTTAACCAGAGCAGTAGCCCAGCTTCCTCCTCCAACGACGGCGACAATAGGTTTCATGCGGTGCAAGGTATGAAAGAAACAGCGATGCAGTCCGAAATCAGAAGGTGACGTCCTTGGTGATTTCTTCCTTACCCCGTTTGATAATCACCGGTACTTGATCGCCGTGCTTGAATTTTCCCAGCGCTTTCATATAGCTCATCATGTCCACAACATTATTTTCTCCGATGCGGATTACGATATCGCCAGGCTGCATACCTGCCTTGGATGCCGGCTTGCCATCTGTCACGCCATCAATTCGCATTCCCTCCCCATCGAAAGTGTAATCTGGAACCACTCCCAAGGTGACTTTGAATTTAGGGGCGTTCTCGTTGTCATCGTCTTTGGTTTTGGAGAAGGCCAATTTCCCGTCATTCGCCGTGAGGTCGATTACGTGGAGAATCATACGCAGAATCGCCACCTCGCCTTCGTAGTTGATTTTGTCCGCATCATCGCTGGGTTTATGATAATCCGAATGTGTGCCACTGAAGAAATGAAGGACGGGTGTGTTCTGCAGGTAGAATGACGTGTGGTCGCTGGGACCTACGCCGCTCTCGGTCTGTTTGATCCGGATACTGTCTACGCTGATGGAATCCATCAACGACTTCCAGCGGGTGGATGTACCGCTACCGCTGATGATCAATACCTTTTCATCCGGCTTCAGTCGACCAACCATATCCAAGTTGATCATGTAATTAATACTGGAAAGGGGAAAGGTGGGATGCTTGACGAAATAGTTCGAACCGAGAAGTCCTTTTTCTTCGCCCGAAAAAGCGATGAAGACATAGTTGTTGGTCTTCGGTCCTGCGGACTTCAGCTGCCGAGCCAGCTCAATCAGTCCGGCCGTTCCGCTGGCATTATCATCTGCTCCGTTATGAATCGCCCGTTCGCCGCGGTAGAGAGAGCCTTCTTCACCGTAGCCGAGATGGTCGTAGTGCGCACCAATCACAACAGTGTTTTTTGATTTGTTATCGATCATGCCGATGACATTGTATCCCTTCTTGACGATGCGGTTCAACTCGACTCCGACCGTGCAATTTGTTACGATGCTATCACGCAGCTGGATGGCTGCATTCCCTTTGGCAAAAATGACCGGAATACGGGAAGGCGTGATACGGCGGGTAAAATCAGCGACAGGATCCGCGATGCTGGTATCGCTATTGATGAAGATGACTGCGGAAGCTCCTTTGGTCATGGCGATATCGATGCGCTTACGTAAGTCGGTCCACTCGCTGAATTTGCCGTGCGGATTGTTACCGTCCGGTGTTCCTGACTCCATGAGGAAAATCTTCTTGTTCAAGGAAGACTTTCCTAAATAATCCTGCTGCTGCAATCCCGGATCATCGATGCCATATCCGACCTTGGCGATGTAGCCGGTAACGTTGCTGTCGTTCGAATAGGGGAGTGGGTAAAAGTCCGCATCGGCCTGATACGACTGAAGGTTGACATACAACTGCGTACCGGGACCGGATGTTGCGCCTTTTGGGAATGGAAATTCTTGCAGAAATTTTTTCTCTCCTTTCGGCTTCAGTCCGATTAGTTCGAATTGGCTGACGATATAATCTCTGGCTTTAAGTGCACCGGGCTCACCGGTTTCGCGTCCTTCCCATTCGTCGGAGGATAAAGTGACGATGTGCAGCTTGAGCTGGCGCGAAAGCTGATCATCACTCAACGGGAGCCTTGTGGTTGAACAGGCGGTAAGGAGAAGGAAAGCAAGTAGGGCCGGACGTTTCATCGCTCAAAATTAGCAAATGAAAACGTACTTGATCGAAAGAACGGCTGCTATTAACCGTTCAACACTAAGCATGGCTACTGGTGATTCCAGCAGAAAGGGAGGCGTAATCAGCTGCTTACTTCCTCGGTGACTTTTTCCGGGCGCATGGCGGGGAAAAAGAGCACATCCTGGATGGAATGACTGTTCGTCATGATCATACTCAGTCGGTCGATGCCGATGCCAAGACCAGCCGTAGGTGGCATGCCGAATTCAAGAGCACGCAAGAAATCCTCGTCCAGGATCATGGCTTCATCGTCACCGCGTTGACCCAGTTCCAACTGATGCTCGAAACGTTCGCGCTGGTCGATGGGGTCGTTCAATTCCGAGAATGCGTTACAGATTTCCTTGCCGTTACAAATCGCTTCGAAGCGTTCGACCAGACCTTCCTTGGAACGATGTTTCTTGGCCAGTGGACTCATCTCCACCGGATAATCCGTGATGAAGGTGGGCTGAATGAGATAGGGTTCAACCTTATCGCCAAAAATGCTGTCGATCAATTTACCCCGCCCCATCTTTTCGTCGATATCGACCTTCAGTTGATGACATGTCTGGCGAAGAGCGGCTTCGTCCATGGCAGAAATGTCTATGCCGGTGAATTCCTGGATGGCTTCGTACATGGTGAAACGCTTCCAGGGGCGCTTGAAGTTGATGACGTTTTCGCCTACAGGTATCTCTGTGGTTCCGTGCAGGTCGAGAGCGATTCGTTCCACCATCTCTTCGACGAGCTCCATCATCCAATAGTAGTCTTGGTAGGCGACGTACAATTCCATCTGCGTGAATTCCGGGTTATGGAATCGACTCATTCCTTCATTGCGGAAATCTTTGGAAAACTCATACACTCCGTCATAGCCCCCGACTACGAGGCGTTTCAGGTAAAGCTCGTTGGCGATGCGCAGATAAAGCGTCATGTCGAGCGTATTGTGGTGAGTTTTGAAGGGACGGGCCGCAGCTCCGCCGTAAATAGGCTGCAGGATCGGTGTTTCCACTTCCAGGTAGCCTTTCGCATTCAGGAACTGTCTCATCGAGTTGACAAGTCGGGTCCGTTTCACGAACGTATCACGAACGTGGGGATTAACGATGAGGTCGAGGTAGCGCATACGGTAACGCTGTTCCGGATCGGTAAAAGCGTCGTGCACCTTACCGTCAGCATCCTGCTTCACCACCGGTAAAGGCCGTAACGCTTTGGAAAGCAATTTGAAGGTCACCGTGTGTATGGTGATTTCACCCATCTTGGTGCGGAAGACATATCCTGTCACACCAACGATATCGCCGATGTCGAGTCCTTTTTTGATGACGAAATCGAAGAGCGTTTTGTCGTCACCGGGACAAACATCATCGCGACGCAGGTAAACTTGCATTTTACCCAACGCGTCCTGAAGTACGATGAACAGGGCTTTCCCCATATCGCGGATACTCATGATCCGACCGGCAAAGGAAATGTCCTTGAACCGATCCGGCTCTGCATCGAAAGAGGAAAGGATGTCCTGAGAGTTGGTGTTGACCACCCAGCGTTCGGCCGGGTAGGGGTCAATACCGCTTTTCCTCAGTTCATCGAGTTTTTGGCGACGGATCAGTTCCTGTTCATTCAGTTCCATGAAGATGGCTATTTAGGGCAAAGATAAGCGATGCTTTCGATTCGATGAGGGGCGAGGCCACGGTAATTATCCATAATCTCCGTATTTTTATCCCTACAAATTCTGACCATGAAAGACCTTGTATTACGTTTCCCGGAGCAGATGCGGAAAGCCCTTGCTATCGGCGAGTCTGCCCAAATTAATCCTTCCGTTCATCCGATCCATCACGTTGTCGTGACGGGCTTGGGCGGTTCAGGCATTGGCGGTACCATTTTGGCTGAGATCGTAGCCGGTGAATGTCCGGTACCGGTATTGGTGAACAAGGATTATTTCCTGCCTGCTTTTGTCAATCGTCACACGTTGGTTATCGTGAGTTCCTACTCTGGAAACACGGAAGAGACCATAGAGGCCATGCACGCTGCAATGAAAAAGGAGGCGAAGATCGTGTGCGTAACATCCGGCGGAAGTATAGCGAAAACAGCATCCGATAATGGTATCGATCTGATCACCATTCCGGGCGGCATGCCCCCTCGTTCTTGCTTAGGCTACTCCCTCACCCAATTGTTTTTCATTCTTCATCGGTTGGGACTGATTGGAGACTCCTTCCGAACCGCGTTGAAAGCCTCCTTGGAGTCCATGGAAAGCAACCTCGCTTCCATTCAACAAGAGGCACAGGCTTTGGCAGACTTCCTGACGGGTAAAATGCCAGTGATTTATGCGGCAGACGGATACAACGGCGTAGCCACTCGCTTCCGCCAGCAGGTCAACGAGAACTCAAAAATGCTCTGTTGGCATCATATCTTGCCGGAGATGAATCATAACGAATTGGTTGGTTGGGCTGACCAACATCCGGAATGCGCTGTCGTATTCCTGCGTAATGAGACGGATTATTTCCGTACGCAGGCACGTATGGAGATTTCCAAAGAGGTCATGACGCAACGTTCGGCCAGCATCCGTGAGGTGTGGTCGAAAGGCGCTACCATGCTTGAGCGCTCCATGTACCTGATTCACCTGACGGATTGGGCTTCGTGCTATATCGCCGACCGAAAAGGAATCGATGCGGTGGAAGTAAATGTGATCAACCACCTCAAAGGCGCATTGGCCAAACTCTGATCACCGATGCGTTTTTCTGATGTCATCGGCCATGCGGTGTTGAAGTCCACCTTGGTGGCCAACGCTGCAGAAGGAAGAGTGAGCCACGCTCAGCTTTTCCTCGGGCCTGCCGGCAGCGGCGGACTCGCGATGGCATTGGCGTACGCCCAGTATGTAGTCTGCTCCCAGCCGGTCGGCTCGGATTCGTGCGGGGTCTGTCCTTCCTGCTTGAAGGCCATGAAGATGGTGCATCCCGACATCACTTTTTCATTTCCGGTGGCCCCCAAGGAGAAAATATCCAACCCCAAGAGTGTGGATTTCATCGCGGAGTTTCGGGAAGCGGTGCTTGCTAATCCGTATTTGAGCTATCACGATTGGGTGGAAAAGTTGGAAATCGAGAATAAGCAGGGCTTGATAAACATTCACGAGGCGAGGAACATCATCCAACGTCTGGGATTGAAATCCGTCGAAGGTTCTTTTCGGGTCGTACTGATGTGGCTCCCCGAGAAAATGAACGTGGAAGCAGCCAACTGCTTGCTGAAAATTCTGGAAGAGCCCGAACCGAAGACACTATTCTTGCTGGTTGCTGAAAACGACGAAAGTATTCCGGTGACCATCCTTTCCAGGACACAATTGGTCAAAGTCAATCGCCTCTCGGATGAGGAAGTACGCGGCGGGTTGTTGCGCCTTCCGGAAACGGATCCTGCCATGGCCGCTGTCGTTGCCAAAAGAGCCGGTGGAGATTTTCGGCTGGCCAAGCGTCTTCTCGAGGAAGAGAATCCCGACGCGGATTACGCCAACACCTTTCTGGAATGGATGCGTGCTTGCTTGAAATTGAATATTTCCAAAATCCAGGAGTTGAGCGATGAGCTGGGTTCAGCAGGACGAGAACGACAAAAAGCATTCATGGAGTTTTCCTTGTCGGTCGTTCGGGAATGCCTGATGATGAATTACGGTGATCCTTCCCTCGTACGAATGGAAGGACAGGAAGCCGAGAATTTCCGTCGCTTTGCTCCGTTCATCCATCAGGGCAATGCGGATAAGTTCATCTCCCTATTGAACGATGCGCATTACCACGTGGAACGCAACGCCAATTTCAAGATGTTATTCATGGATCTCTCTTTTCGGATCTATCACGCCTTGAATCTGAAAAAAGAAGAAGTCGCCTGAAGCGAGAAAGTTTCTTATGGCCTCGGGCCTTCGCTTGTATTTACCGATTACCCCAAATCACGCTGATCATTACTGCTTCTTCCATCGGAAGGAGTGAACCAGCTGGGTGAACAATTGATTCCGCCTGCCGCTGGGGAATGTCTGCGTCAAATTTCCTGATTCGAGCCGGAAGTGATCGTTTAAGCGTATTCCTATTCCGGCGAAGAAGCGATTTTGGTCGAAGGCGAAACCATCGAGCTGGAAAAAGTATTCGTCAAAAACAGAAACGTACCAACTTTTCTTGGCTGTTAAGAAATACCGGGCATTGACAAAGTACCTGAAGCGGTAGGACCAGTCACAAGAGATATATCGTTCTTCCAAGCGTGCGCGATTGATCAAGGTCAGGCGGGAAAACGAAGTATGATAGATCACTTGTTGCGTGATTCTGTTTTCAATCACTTGTTGCTTATCTCCCTCGTCATACCGTAGTGAAAAGGAGTACGTATATCCCGTTCCTGCTTCCCAATCTTTATTCAGTGTATATTGCAAAAAACTGCGGAGTAGGATTTGCTGCAGGTCTCCCCGAAAATCATAGAAACGCAGTTGATAATCACCGACGGTAGACCACCGCTCATTGATTTTTCCGTTGATGGCGTAGGAATTCCAACAGCCGTATTCTCCGGGTTGGGCGGCAGCGGAAATTGGCAGGAAGTACATCCCTGTCAAAACCCAACACAAGGGCCGTGTAAAAAACCGATAACCCTGATTTACAGCAGATTGGATAGTCATTAGGATTGCTTATTTTTGTAAAAATACAACAGTATGGCTTGCGCATCGTGTAGTAGTGGAAAAGATGGTTCTCCGGCCGGTTGCCGAAGCAATGGCTCGTGCAGTTCCGGAGGGTGCAACAAGCTCAATGTGTATAACTGGCTTACCGATATGGTCTTGCCTTCGGGACAGCAGCCGTACGATATCGTAGAGGTT
>CAYWDY010000003.1:2894-9580 GCA_964455985.1 uncultured Flavobacteriales bacterium | reverse complement strand
GCAACAAAGAAGTTCCGGAATTGAAGGTGGGTGATGTGGTGGCGGTTGAATCATCTCCCGGTCATGACATCGGCATTGTGTCCATGATCGGTGAATTGGTCCGCTTCCAACTTCGCAAAAAGGGCATGGATGAGAATTCCGAAGGTATCCGGGCACTCTATCGTGTCGCTAAGCCTAACGAGATCGAGAAGTGGAATGAGCTCAGGGAAAAAGAATCCATCATGATGCTGCGTTCCCGGTCAGTGATCCAACTGTTGCATCTCAATATGAAATTGAGCGACGTGGAATTTCAGGGCGACGGAAAGAAAGCGACGTTCTATTATACAGCAGACGAACGCGTGGATTTTCGCGAACTGATCAAGCGTCTCGCTGATGAGTTCCGTATCCGTGTCGAGATGCGTCAGATCGGTATGCGCCAAGAAGCGAGTCGTCTGGGCGGCTTAGGTGTATGTGGCCTGGAGTTGTGTTGTTCGACATGGCTCACCGATTTCAAGGCAGTCACGACGAGCGCTGCGCGATATCAGAATCTGGCGTTGAACCCGGCCAAGCTGGCCGGACAATGCGGTAAACTGAAATGTTGTCTCAACTACGAGTTGGACAGCTACATGGATATCATGCGTGATTTCCCTCCGACGAATATTCCGTTGGAAACCGATAAAGGGAAAGCCGTGCACCAAAAGACCGATATTTTCAAGCGGCTGATGTGGTATTCCTATCGGGGAGAGCGCTCTGCGGACGGCGAAGGATTTTCAGGTCCCGATGGTGGCAACTGGGTTGCCATGCCGGTCGATCGCGTGAAGGAAATTTTGGCGTTGAATAAATCCGGGAAAAAGGCCGGGGATCTGCTTGAAGGCGAATGGCTGGAAGTAGAGGAGAAGGAAAAAGAACCGGACTACTTGAATGTCGTCGGTCAGGACCGCATAGACCGGATGGACAAGAAAAAGAAGAAGAAAAAGAAGAAGAAGCCTTCATCCGGTGGGGCAAGAGGTGAAAACCGTACGCCGCAGGAGCAGAAGCCTCAGCAACAAGGACAGCAACCGCAAGGACAGCGTCAGCCCCAGCAAGGTCAACGTCCACAACAGCAGCAAGGACAACGTCCACAACAACAGCAAGGTCAACGTCCGGCGCAAGGTCCAAAGCCATCGGGAGATCGTCCGCAGGGACAGAAGCCGACGGAGAACAGACCTCCACGCAATCAGGAGCCGCGTCCACAAGGGCCGAGACAGCCTCGTCAACAACCCCCTAAGAAAGACGAAGGTCAATGATCGTGAATAGAGTTTGGATCGGATGTCTGGCCATGGTGGCGGGAATCATGATTTCCTGCAACAGCCGTGTTGTGTTGGATGAGAACATTAAACTTCCCGACCACCGCTGGGAAGCGAACAATGTCATCAAGCTGGAAGTGGACATTACCGATACCGTTACGCCGTATTCCATCTCCTTCAATGTCCGGAATGCAGGCACCTATTCGTATAGCAATTTATTCCTCTTCGTAAACACGTACGCTCCGGATGGTGCATTCGCTCGAGACACCGTTGAGTTGACACTGGCGGATGAGCGTGGGCAATGGCTGGGAGACGGCTTGGGAGACATCTGGGACAACAGGCTTTTGTTCAAACCGCATTTCCGCTTTCCGCATTCCGGGCGTTACCGGTTTGAATTGGAACAAGCGATGCGGATCAATCCGCTACCGGGTATTATGGATGTCGGTATGAGGATTGAAAAAGAAAATTGAGTTCACCCTTTTCGAAGCTCGAAGCTGAAAGTGGTTCCCTGGGCTTCCTCGGATACTATTTCTAACCGTGACCCATGGCGTTCAATGAAATCCCGCACCAGTTGCATGCCGATGCCATGGCCTTTTTCCAAGGCCGTTCCAAGTCGGGTGAAACTCTTTCCCTGTAAAACACGCTTCAGCTGATCGGCAGACATGCCCAAGCCGGTGTCTTTGATGGAAAACCTGTATCCCGACTCAACCGGTGAGATGGAAAAGATTACCGTTCCGTTAACCGGAGTGAATTTGAAAGCGTTGGACAGCAGGTTGCGTAGTATGGCATCCAACAGGTCTTGGTCTGCTACGACAGAATCTTCCTCGGTCCCTTCCATCTTGAAGTCAATGGTCTTTACACTGGACAGAATCTCGGTGTAATCCTGAACTTTCTTTTTTATCTCGGAGAGCAGCAGCGAGGTCGGGTTGAACTGTAGTGTGTCCGCCTGCTTTCGGGACCATAATAGAAGATTGTCCATCATGGAAATCGTCTGCTTCACACGTGTCCTCAACTCCCCGATGAGTTTTTCCTGCAACTCATGAGCGATCTTGGAAGGTCTTAACAGGTCAAGACTTGACGATAAGACCAAGAGCGGGGAACGCAAATCGTGTGACAGGATGGAAATCATCTTATCGCGAGTATCGATGGCTTCTTTGAGCTGATGGTTGGTTCGGGAAAGGCTTTCTCGGCTCTCCAACAGCCGGGTTTGAATGGTATTACTGATACGAAGGATGAAAGTGATTTGCAACAACGAAAAGGCGGCAGAGCCGATCAGATTCAGACACCACTCTTGACGTAAATCACTTTCAGATTCGACGTGAGAATCGCCGATATGGTAATCCGTAGTGAGCAGAAAAACGAACACGGCAAACGAAAAGGCGGTAAAGAAATAACCGAATTTCCGTTCTCGCCCTTGGAAGACGATCAGTGTTCCGATAAAGATGGGAATGAAAAATGCCAGGATGAAAGTTTCCGGAGAGGTCACAAGACAGAGCCCGCCGATGGAATAGATGACCTGGATGAGATTGAAAATCTTAGAGGCTAGAATATGTCCACGGGCATACAACAAGTAAGCGATGCTCACACATGGCAGGACAGGCACAATGAAATACAATTCATTCGTGTGCCCCATATAAAAGTTGATCACGCTGTAGATGACACCGTAGAAGCCGATCAGCAACAGCATGATTTCATGAAGCAGATGACCTTTCTGCACCAAGATATCTTCATTATCAAAAGACGTCTCCCTGTTCTTGTCCAGTTCTTTTCGAGTCATGGTATATGGATGACAATGTATTCGAATACACTCTATTTGCCAACCCCTAATTTTACAAGATGTTGGTTTTCAGCTTTTGAGTTTTGATTTCGTGGTACTTGTTTCGGACTGCTTATCTTCGCTTCTCAACCTTCTTCCCAACAGCATGAATAAACTGGTATTAACCTTGGCCGGGGTGTTGCTGATGCAGCTGACCCTGAACGCAACCGCTCCGAAAGAGAGCGACATCCTTCCCTTTCCTATCAACCAAAAAACGCTTCCTAACGGATTGCATGTTGTTACCGTCCCCTATGCCTCTCCCGGTATTGCGGCCTTTTACATCGTGGTCCGCGTTGGTTCCCGGAATGAGATTGAGCCCGGGCACACCGGATTCGCTCACTTCTTTGAGCACATGATGTTCCGGGGTACGGATAAATACCCCAAAGAAAAATACAGCGAAGTCCTCAAATCCACGGGGGCGTCAGCCAACGCTAATACCAGCTTGGACCGCACGGTATATCACATGACGGGTAGTCATGAACCTGAAGTATTCGTTGCAGGGATTCAAGACCGAAGCCGGTGCCGTGAAGGGGGAATACACCAAGAACTCTTCCAATCCGTATACCAAGCTGAATGAATTGGTCCAGAACGAAGCCTTCACCAAGCATACCTACAAGCACACGACGATGGGTTTTTTCGATGACATCGTGGACATGCCTAATCAGTACGACTATTCGATGGAGTTCTTCAAGCGGTTCTACCGTCCGGAGTATACGACCATCATTGTCGTCGGTGACGTGACCGCTTCCCAGGTCGAAGGATTGGCGACGAAGTATTTTGGTAAATGGCAGCCTGGCAAATTCAAGAGTGACATCCCCAACGAGCCCGATCAGACAGCAACACGTTCCACGCATTTGAAGAAAGCCGGATTTCCCCCGTACGTGAGTTTAAATTACAAAGGACCGGGTTATTCCGACAATGATCTGGACTTTCCCGCATTGGATATCTTATGTTCCATGTTGTTCTCCGAGAACTCCGCGCTGTATGAGGATCTGGTTATCAAAGAACAAAAGCTCCGTTCCATCGAAGCAGGTGCCTACAATACACGTGATCCGTTTCTGATCAGCGTTGAAGCCTCGTTGGTCAATGTGTCGGATATGCAATACATCAAGGACCGCATCACCGCTGTTTTGGATAAGGCTAAAATCGAAACGCCGGATGCCCAGGCTATGGAGTCAGCCCGGATGAACTTGAAGAATTCATTCCGGATGCGAATCGATAACCCCACCTCCATAGCTGAGAACTTGAGTTTCTTTACGTGGCTGAGCGGCGATCCGGAATCGTTGAATCGGTATTATGCCAACTACGACAAGGTGACAGCGGCAGATCTGCAGCGGGTAGCGACACGCTATTTCCAACCCGAACGTCTGACCATCGGCACTATTTCTCCCAATGAAAGTGAGTCCATCAAATAACGCATCCATGAAAAAGCACATTATCCTTTCCATCATATCCCTGTTTTTTTCCTGTGCCACCTTCGCTCAGGAATTGATCACGCTACCGATGCCTAATTCGGGAAAAGTGGTCATCAAACTCATGTTCCGCAACGGATCTGTTTCTGATCCTAAGGGAAAAGAAGGCTTGACGATGCTGACCGCTAACTTGGTTACCGATGGCAGCTCGATGAAATATAGCACGACACAGTTGCAACGGATGATGTATCCCTGGGCTGCCCGGATGGGGAGCTTCGTCGATAAAGAAGTCAGCATCTTCACGTTTGAAGTTCCGTCTTTGTATCTCGAGCCGTTTTATGAATTGATGAAGGATGTGGTCCTCTATCCGAAATTCGACTCTAGCGATGTCGAGCGCATCCGCTCCAACCAGAAAAACTACGTAGATGAAGTGATACGTCAGTCCTCCGACGAAGAATACGCCAAGAAGTATTTAGAGTTTATTCTTTTCCGTGGAACCGAATACCAGCACCTCAAACAAGGCACTTCTCAAAGTCTCCTGAATATTACGTTGGAGGATATCCGTAATCAGTACAAAAACCAGTTCACCCGCAATAACGTGATGATCGGGGTTGCCGGAGATTACCCCGCTGAATTTCCGCAACGGTTGAAAGGAGACATGCAAGGGCTTTCCGCTGTAGAGCCAGTCATCGCGCATCCCACTGCTCCCAAAGCGATTCAAGGAACCCAAGTCACAATCGTTTCCAAGCCAGGCGCTTTGGGATCAGCGATCTCCGCCGGCTTCCCGATGGGTATGACCCGTTCTGCGGATTATTTCGCTTCCCTCATGATAGCTAACTCTTGGTTAGGTGAACATCGCAAATCCTACTCCAGACTGTATCAGAAAATTCGCGAAGCACGTTCCATGAACTATGGTGATTATACGTACGTGGAATGGTATGAGAACGGTGGTGGTAATATGTTGCCTCCTGCCGGCACACCGCGTACCATGAACTACTTCAGCATTTGGCTTCGTCCGGTTCAGACCGCAAAAGGATTGAAAGGACAATACGAAGAGTTGAAGGATATCCGTGTCGGTCATGCTCCGTTCGCCATGAAAATGGCCTTGCGGGAAACGAATGAACTGATCAATGAGGGAATGACCGAAGATGCTTTCGAAAAGACGCGTGACTTTCTGCGAAGCTATTCCAAATTATACGTGGAGGGCATGTCTAAAAAATTAGGCTATGCGATGGACTCACGGTTCTACGGACGTAAGGATTGGATTGCAGAATTGGATACGCTGCTCGGGCAATGCACGCGTGACCAGGTTAATCGGATCATGAAAAAATACTGGCAGACCGGTAATATGGAATGGGTCATCGTGACCGATGATTCGGAGGTTCAACCGCTCGTCAAGACATTCGAAGATGGTTTGCCTGCACCCATGGTTTACTCCAATGGATTGAAATCGTCGCTGACGCCTGAGATTTTGGCTGAAGATGAAGTGGTCAATAAGTATCCTTTCCCGGTCAACAAGGTTGCCGTGATAGAGAGCGCCAAGACCTTTGGAGGCGAATAGGCTGTTTTTATAGATGAATTAGCAAGAATTAGGCGGCTTGATTACAGGCCGCCTTTTTTATGGCCAGGATAATATCTGTTGGGCGTGATGTCCTGATTTACCTTGAATAATTTTATTACTTTGGAATCAAATCCTAGCGTCATGGTCTATCGTCTGCTCCTTTTCCTGTCACTGATCATCGGATTTCCCCAGTTGACTCAAGCTTCGCTCACGTCGGTTTCTCCGAACACCGGTCAGTTAGCTGTTCCGAACTTGACAACCACTATTTCCTCGACAGGCGATTTTGTTCAAGCCTCATCACCGAACGGTAACGTGTATTCCATCGAGCTACGAAGCGGCTCTTCCATTTATACGTTGGCGGACGGTTGGTCAACGTTTCCATCTTCTATTTTTTCCAATGGCAATGTCATTGATCCGAACACCTTCCAGTTATCCAATATCACCTTACCACTGACCATCCCGGTCGGCACCTATTCTCTTTACGTAGGATACCTGGATCCGTGGTTGCAAGGTTTTCAGACGACACCAAGCAGTTATGATTCTCTGCCTAATTCATTCACGGTACTTCCTCCGGACGGATTCATCCAAGGTCATGTGTTTCTTGACCTGAATGAGAACGGACAAATGGATGC
>CAYWDY010000003.1:0-2794 GCA_964455985.1 uncultured Flavobacteriales bacterium | reverse complement strand
TATCACTCAAGAAGCAGAATCAATCGGGAACCATTACCACATACTTTGCAAACATCACGATCCTAGATACCAATACGGCTACCATGCTGGTTACGGTTCCTGCCTCTGCTAGCGGTGTGTACGATGTCATAGCCTATTTCAACACCGGCCCAAGCTATGGCCAGCACCGACTTATCGGTTGTGTTACCATTGTTCAACCGGCAGCCTTCATTACTGGCCGTACCTATTTTGATACCAATGGCAATGGGGTTTATGATGCTGGTGAAGCATCGCTGGGATTCCAACGTGTCCGCCTGATGCCGGATGATGCGTATGCGTATTCAGATATCAATGGGCTCTATTCCATCGGGGCGCTCAACGGATCGTATACCCTTTCGTGGTATCCTGCCGCTGGCTCCACCTTCGTGCTTTCCTCACCGTCATCTACCTACTCGGTGGTGGTACCGGGTACTACCTCCGGTTTTGACTTCGGGTTGCGCACGACGAATCCTGACTATACGTGTTGGGCCAACATCACGTCTACCAGACCTCGTTGTTTTACCAGCAATACGTATACGTTGAAATACCAGAATTTGTCGAATATCCCTTTCAACGGTAGGCTGTATTTTCTCCGGGATACACAAACGGTATTCACCGGGACATCAATACCCATCAGCGGAAGTACTTCGCTTGGAGATTCCATATGGTGGGACCTGAGCAACATCCAGCCGTTTGCTCCGGCCAATATCACCGTTTCCCTGACCATGCCGGGTCCAAACAACCAGCTGACTGACGGTGTCTTGTTGAATGCATACGATGCTGCCAATGTGGTTCAACGAACAGCCCAGTCGTCGGTCACTGAAATGGTATTGTGCTCCTTTGACCCCAACGATAAGGCATGTACGCCCGAAGGGGACGGCCAAAATCACTTCACGCTATTGAGTGAGCCGTTGGAGTATCTGATCCGATTCCAGAATACCGGCAACGATACCGCTTATGATGTCCGCGTCTATGACCGTCTGGATACCGCGTTGGACTGGAACAGTCTGGAAATCCTCGCCTCCAGCCATTCGGTAAGGACTACCATGGACTCGTTGGGGTTGGTCACTTTCTTTTTCCCCAGTATTTATCTTCCGGACAGCAACGTGGACGAGGAGCACAGCCATGGATTCATTCGGTATCGAATCCGGGCAAAAGCTTCTACACCCGATTACACCTTGGTGGAAAATACCGCTCACATCGTATTCGATTTGAACCCGCCAGTCATCACCAATACTACGTATAACACGATGGTCCAAGCTATTCCGTTATGGGTTAAGCCTACGAATGGTCAATTTGATGGTGTTTCGGTTTATCCTAATCCAACGAATGATCGGGTTGAAATCACCTTTGCACAGGAGCATTCCGGGGTCAAGCAGGTGGAGCTTTTTAACGCGCTTGGGCAATCGGTACTCCTCCAAACGATTCAAGGACATTCAAGTCGGATGGATGTTAGCCAGCTTCCCGAGGGGGTTTATATCATCCGTGTCACGAATGAATCCGGTGCTACGGTATTCTCGGGCAAGCTGATCAGGAACTGATTTAGCCACACCAGGCATTGAGTTCTGCGTATTAGCACGTGGAAATCCGGGGTGTAGAAGCTACGGGTAGAGGGTCAAATATGTGTATTTTTAGACCGTTACTACCCATACTCCGATGGCTTCTTCTTCGTCTTCCTTTGGTTCCTACCTGCGGATTTTCTGGATATTGTTCCTGCTTCCGTTTGTCCTGATTGGCGCTTTTCTTTTGTTTGCTGCTAAAGGTTGGATAGGCGAGGACCTTCCTTCCTTCTCGGAGCTGGAAAATCCCAAAAGCGCCTTGGCGTCTGAAATCATTTCGGGCGACCAGGTCGTCATCGGCAAGTATTATATCCAGAACAGAACAAACGTACACTACTACGAACTATCGCCCAATCTGATCAACGCCTTGATGGCTACCGAGGACATACGCTTCGAAAGCCACAGCGGTGTTGATCTTCGCGGACTTTTGCGCGCTGTTTTCCGTGTAGGAACAGCCGGTGGAGGAAGTACGATTACACAACAGTTGGCCAAGAATCTTTTTCATGAACGACCGGGGACTAAATTGGAGCGAGTGATTCAAAAAGTACAGGAATGGATCATCGCCGTACAGCTAGAGCGCAGGTACACCAAAGAAGAGATCATGGCGATGTATCTGAATACGGTGGAGTTCAGCAGTAATGCATTCGGCATCAAATCGGCATCGCGAACCTATTTCAACAAACTCCCTTCCGAGTTGAACGTGCAGGAAGCCGCTGTACTAGTTGGAATGCTTCAGGCGCCTACCAAATTCAACCCCGTCCGTAACCCGAAAAATTCATTGGCACGTCGCAACGTAGTACTTGCACAGATGGACAAGTACGATTTCATTACGGATGCTCAATTCGATTCGTTGAAAGAGTTACCCATCCGGTTGGATTTCCAGCAGGATGACCATAATGTAGGCTTGGCAACATATTTCCGAGAGGTCTTACGGCAAGAGATGCTGAAGTGGTGTAAGGAACATGTCAATAACGCCACCGGTAAGCCGTATAACTTGTATACCGATGGCTTAAGGATTTATACCACGTTGGATTCCCGGATGCAACGTTACGCGGAGGAGGCTATGAAAGAACATCTGACGGAATTGCAGCGTAAGTTCAATGAGCATTGGAAAGGCAAGATCCCTTGGGAAGAACATCCCGAGGTGATCACCGAGGGTATGAAGCGTTCGGATCGGTATATCTCTATGAAAGCGGCGGGGGCTACGCCCAAGGAGA
>CAYWDY010000002.1:27726-32170 GCA_964455985.1 uncultured Flavobacteriales bacterium | reverse complement strand
CACCGGAAAGTCCTTTGATGTCGAACTGGTATTCGCCCTGCACATGGTAAAGTGCAGACTTATCATAGAATCGGGATCCACCTTGTGAAAAGGAATTACGCGAGGTAATATTATTGAATAATGAGTCGAATCGAGGCGTACCTGGCTCGAAAAAAGATTGATAACCATAATAAGGATACTCATAGTTATCGGCGTATGCTCTTGCACTTTCGTGGTAGCTTACCAAAGTGTCATAATAATTGGAGGTAAGGAAAGGATTAATAGATTGTAAATATGCTTCAGGTGATGAATAGACACTAGTATCGTATTGCGGGTACCCCGGGAGACTCATTATTGGCGTGGACGCATTGGCAAGCCAATAGCTAGAATAATATTCACTCCAGAATTTATCGGGTTTGGCCGCTCGTTGCAATAACAGAGCAGTAAAAAACGCATCGTAGGAATCCCCAGCATCTTCATTCGTCGCGTACGCACGCAGGAAAAACTTGTCTTGCTGACGAATTTCGATTCGGTTCTGGAAAAAACGGATGTCTTTCAGGCTGTACCGGTTATCACCCTGATATACGGTGGTACCTGTTCCGAACGAACCGGCCAGTATCGCTTCGATGTTGTCCGTTATCTTATAATGGAACGCCGCGCTGGTCTTGATGTTCTTCGTATCATAATCCACCAGGTCTTTCTCCCGGTAACCCGTACGGTAGTAGGTCATCAGTCCCGGATACCGCAATGAATTCTTGTTGTAATTGCTAGCCGCATAATATTCATCCCCGTAAATGTTCACGGCATCGTACCCGCCCGGGTTGCTTTCGTTGTCGGGGGATTGTGGCGTTGCATCCAGGTTGTCCGCTTCCCAATCGTTGGCTTTCATGGCGAACACATTCAACTTGTAAGCGAACTTATCTTCCCCTTTCTTATTTTTGAACACCTGTGCCCAGCGGATGGAGGTCTCCAGCAGTCCGCGCTCTCCCGCTTTGGCGGACACTTCGAGTCCCGGCTTCACAAACGGGCTACGTGTCTGGATATTGATGACTCCATTGAATGCATTCGGTCCGTAGAACGCCGTGCTGGCGCCGGCCACCAGATCCACTTTCAACACGTCCAGTTCTGGAGCTCCCAAAAAGTTACCGAGTGAAAAATTCAATCCGGGCGACTGATTATCGACACCGTCGATGATCTGTAAAGAACGTACCGGCGACGTAGAATTGAAGCCGCGGGTGTTGATGACCGTGAAGCCCAAGGATGCGGTCGTGAGATCGACTCCCTTAAGCGAACCCAGTGCCTGATAGAAGGAAACCTGCGGACATTCTTTGATGGCGATGATGTCCATGGACTCCACCGTCAATGGTGCTTCTTTTTGTTTCTCGCTGATGCGACTGCCCGTTATTTCCACATCCTGGATGGTCTCGACTTTGGCACTCATGCTCAGCTGGACCGGCTTGGCGGGATCCTTGACAATAATTTCCTGATCCTGATAGCCCACGTAAGAAATAGTGAGCGTGACAGGGAATTTCCCCTTAACAACAAGCTCGAATTTTCCGTCAATATCCGTGACGGTTCCGTTGGTGGTACCCTTCTCGAAGACACTCACGCCAATCACCGTTTCACGGGTGACCGCATCGCGGATGACACCTTTGACGGATTGACTGATGGCGGAGGCGCTCCAGAGGAAAAAAGCAAGCAGCAGGTAGACTTGACGCATGTACACAGAGATTTTATTACAGGCTATACCTGTGGAAAGATAAACCTACGTCTTTCTGAGAAAAATGCGAAACGGCAATACGCTATTTATCCACAACAGGAATCAGGCGAGTGTTATCATCACTTGGTTCTTCTCCACCTTATCGCCTTTTCGGATAGCCACTTTCTTGATTACCGCATCTGCCGGAGACTTGATGATGTTCTCCATTTTCATCGCTTCCAGCACCAGAATCGGATCCCCTTTGGCGATGGACTGGCCTTCTTCAACCATGACATTCAAGACCAACCCGGGCATGGGCGCCTTCATATCATTGACTTTTTTACTGCCGGCCACATCGATACCCATTTCACGCAACAAATCGTCATACTTGTCACGAACCTGCATGGTGAAAACGGAATTGTTGACGCGAACGACAACCGATTTCTCTTCCGGACGGAACTGGATAATCTCAGCCGTATAAGACTTCCGGTTGACCAATAAGTGGAAGCGACCCTGACGGAATTCAACGGCATCCACTTCGAACGGCTGTCCGTTGACGGAAGTGTGCTGGGCATCCATTTCCACGGGAATGACCGAATCTGAAAATTGCACCTTGTACATGGTAGGACAAAGATAATCCAATTCGGGAACGGATAAAGGCTCCATCGTATATTTGAGGCCTCTATCTTGCTGCTGTGCGCCATCCCCTCCCTCTTCTACTGGCTGTTTCCTTATACGCCTGTCGCCCGACCTCTACGTTGCCGTCGGGGCCGAAAGTTTCCGATATATCCGAGACCGAAAAAGCAGGTCCTGATTCGGAATACCGTGCCACCTATGATCAACCGGTTGACCTGATACATACGGAACTGCACCTTAAACCCGATTGGCAGAAAAAATGGATGCACGGTCGAGCTCTGATAACCCTGAAACCACATTTTTATCCGCTGGACTCCCTGGTACTGGATGCCAAAGGCATGACGCTGCATTCCATCAGTCTATCCACCAACGGCTGGAGCCAAGACTCGGTCCCATTCACGTACGACTCCCTGAAGATTGTCATTCGCCCTAACCGAAAGTTCAACCGTCAGGACACCCTCGTGGTAAAAATCGATTACATCGCACGTCCAGACGAGCGCCTTACCTCCGGCAGTCAAGCTATACAGGGCGACAAAGGCTTGTATTTCATCAATACCGATGGCAAGCATCCGCTCAAACCACGACAGTTATGGACACAGGGAGAAACCGAATCCAACTCATGCTGGTTCCCGACCATTGAATCGCCGGCGCAGAAGATGACGCAGGACATTTTTTTAGAAGTCGATTCCGAACTGGTGACGCTGTCCAATGGATTACTGGTACACACAGATTATGACGACAACGGTCATAAAACCGATCATTGGAAACAAACCTTACCCGCTGCACCCTATCTCACGATGATCGCAGCAGGACCGTTCGCAGTAGTAAAGGATCGTTGGAATTCGCTAGCCGTCGATTATTACCTGGATCCGGCTTACGCCCCCTATGCGAAGATAATTTTCGGTGAGACGCCTGCCATGATCGATTATTTCTCCCAGGTGCTTGGCGTACCCTACCCGTGGGAGAAATTCGCGCAAGTCGTTGTACACGATTTCGTGTCCGGCGCCATGGAAAATACCACGGCGGTAGTGCACGGCACCAACATGCAACAAACTGACCGGGAGCGGCTGGACGGCGATTATACGGATTTCATTTCGCACGAGCTCTTCCACCAATGGTTCGGGGATTATGTGACTTGTGAATCCTGGAGCAACACCACGCTGAACGAAGGTTTTGCCACCTACGGAGAATACCTCTGGCGCGAACACCGTTATGGCAGAGGGAATGCGGATGAGTATGCTCAGGATGACCTGAGAACGTATCTCGCCTCCTCCAAGGAAGAGGATCCTTCCCTGATTCGCTTTCATTACCAGGACCGCGATGATCTCTTCGATGCCGTTTCCTACCAGAAAGGCGGAAGAGTCTTGCACATGCTTCGGCAAGAGGTAGGAGACGCGGCCTTCTTTACTGCGGTACATGAATACCTGGCTTCGCATGCTTTCGCTACCGCAGAGATCCACGACCTGCGTCGATCGTTCGAGCAAACAACCGGACTAGACTTGAATTGGTTCTTCGACCAGTGGTACTTGCACGGTGGGCATCCGACGTTGACCGTCACCTACAAGTGGAACGAATCTGATTCCATGCAGGAAGTAACCATCGAACAGACACAAAATCTGGCAAAGAATCCCCTCTACCGATTGCCGTTCAGCATCGACATCTACTCCGACTCTGGTGCGACACGTACGAAAGTGTATCTGGAAGAACGTAAGCAGACCTTCCGGTTCCCTGCCCCACAGCGTCCCCGACTGGTCAATGTGGATGCCACCAAATCCCTGGTGTGTTCCAAAAAAGACGTACATAGCCGTGAAGATTGGCGCTACATGTATGACCATGGTCCACTTTACCTCGACCGATGGGAAGCCGTGAACGCGTTGGTCAAAGACTATCAGGCCGGAACAGCCGATGCTTCCTTGATACAGAAAGCCTGGGAAGATCCTTCGGTTACCATTCGTAAAATGGTTTTGGAGTATGCGGGGCCATTAGCGAAAAGCGACAGTTTAAACACACTCCGTGCGATGCAACGGAAAGCCTTGGAAGATTCGTCCGCAGAGGTACGTACCGCTGCCCTGAAAGCGTTGGACAAGCGGTTTCCGTACGAAGCGATCCGCCCTACCGTATTGTCCGCTA
>CAYWDY010000002.1:15626-27716 GCA_964455985.1 uncultured Flavobacteriales bacterium | reverse complement strand
CCGTACGATTTGGTGTCACAGGCGTTCGAGACCATAAAGAAACACAAAGCCTCCACGTTATACGATACGGCGATACTGCTTTCTTCTGATTCATCCGGTACGGTCATGAGCGCTTTGGCCGGATACTGGGAATCCGATACCGTACACGACATGACGGATTTTTTCTGGCGTGGAATACTGATAAGCAAAAGCTGGAACCGTTTCAGCATCGTGAAATCTTACGGCAAATACTTGGAACATTCTTCGGATACCATTCTGGAAAAAGGAATTGACAATCTGATTCTGTACAATGAATTCACGAATGCCCGTTTCGCCCGTTCCTCGGGCGTATCCGCCTTGCGTAACCTGCGAGACAGCTTGGCAAAAAAACCCGAGGGCAGTCGCGGGCTGGATGAAGCCCACTGGAAAGCCTTGAACGATTGGATCGATACGTTTGACAAATCCAACCAGGAGAAGTCAAGATGACCGTCTTCCGTAAATACATAGTACCCCCTATCCTTGGTCTTTTCTTTACTACGGCTAAGGCTCAATCCGGTGTCACGACCCTGGGGCATTATGGCCTAGAGACACGCGTCATGTACGGCTACCTCATCGCCCACCGGGTGGCGCTGGCGCCCTTGGTGGAACAACACCTGACAGGCGCCGCGATTTCCTTTTTCAAGACTACAGACGGATCGAAACCGTGGGAGCGAGAATTCCTCCGTCCCGAACAGGGCTTGCATCTCGCCTTTCTGAATCCCGGAAGTCCGGAGCGACTGGGCATGGCGGTGGCGCTCTATCCCTACCTCGATTTCCCACTCTATGGTGAAACAGACCAGCGTCTCTGGTTCCGCTACGGTATGGGGATAGGATACGTAGAAAAAACATTTGACCCGAAAACGAATTACAAGAATGTAGCCATCGGTTCACACCTCAACGGCGTGATTCATTTCGGACTCCAGTACAGGAACACCTTGTCCGCACGAAACCAGTTGGAAGTTGGATTGGGCATCACTCATTTTTCCAACGGCAGTATCACCATGCCTAATCTCGGCATCAACATGCCGGCCGTGGATGTAGGCTGGAGACACTATTGGGGTGAACCGCGATCTGTCCAGACCAAAAAGGATACCGCATCACCCCGACAGACGCGAGTGAGTGTGTATGCCGCCGTCGGTACTAAACAAGTTTATCCGGCGCTCGGCCCACGCTACACAACCGGCACGCTTTGCACACAAGTACTTTTCCCGTCAAAAAGCAAAAGCGACTTCGGACTGGGCATCGATCTCTTTTATGATCAAAGCCTGACCACCCGCTACCAACAAGAAACAGCTGATTCTTCCGAAACCGTGAACATACGTCCCGGCATTCATGGCGCATGGCAGCTGCGCGTGAATCGCATCGGGATTCAATTCAACTTAGGCATTTATCCGTATACGCCCTTCAAGGGGGATGGAAACTTCTATCACCGCATCGGACTACGTTATTATTTCAGTCGGTTTTTCGCCTGTGTAAACCTAAAGACCCATTACGCCCGTGCCGATTTCATCGAGTGGGGTCTTGGGTGGAACATCACTTCTAACAAACACTGACATGTTACGTCGATCATTCCCTTCGATGGCTGGAGTCATTCTACTGCTGACGCTCACGTCGTGCGAGAAAGATCATTTCTTGGACTGGACAAAGAGCACGGGCAAGACGATTACCCAGAACAGACCGACAAGTAATTTCAGGTTCATCGTGATGGATGACGATGTGGACATCCGTCTTTCCAGCAGTCCGCAACCAGCCATGAGTGTGACGGCCGGACAGAATATCATCGATGGAATCAAGACCGATGTTCGAAACGATACGTTATACGTGTCGAACGAGAACCGTTGCAACTGGGTACGCAGTTACAAGAACCGGTATGTAGTAAATGTGACCGTACCCGCCATCGAGCGACTGCTCTATTACGGCTCAGGCGACGTTGAATGCACCGATACCATTCGAACGGATGCATTTGTGTTGGACGTATGGAACGGATCCGGCAGCATTCATTTGCTCCTGGATGTGAATCAGTCCCAGCTGAATCAACATATCGGACGCTGTGACATCACCGTCGCCGGTCGTTCTCCATTGACGTATGTGTACCAGAATGATGTAGGCCGAATAGATGCCTCTTCGCTGGAAAGCGATTTCACCTACGCTCGAAACACAGGCACGAACGACATGTTCATCCGATGCAACAAGGAACTTGGAGTTGAGATCCGGTATACCGGGAACATCTATTGCTCAGGCCAACCCTACCGTGTCGACAGCGACATCACCGGCTCGGGGAAACTGATATTCTAGCGACTCGCTTCGTAGCCGGTATCCACCGATAACGGACCGTTGAGTGCAGCGGCGACCGCCAGTTCATCGCAATGGTTGTTCTCCTTGTTGTTGGCGTGGCCTTTCACCCAGACAAAGCGGACATGATGCTGGCGGTATATTTTCAAAAAGCGTTGCCATAAGTCCGGATTGGCTTTGTCGTGGAAATTCTTTTTCTCCCAACCGAACACCCATTTCTTCTCCACCGCATCCACCACATACTTCGAATCGGAATAAACCGTGATGTGGCTTCCGGGATTCTTCAACGCCTCCAACCCGACGCACACACTCATCAATTCCATCCGGTTGTTGGTCGTCAACCGGAAGCCTTCTGAAATCTCCTTACGGTGTACGCCTGAAATCAACACCACCCCATACCCGCCCGGGCCGGGATTACCACGCGAAGAACCGTCGGTGTACAGGGTGATCATTTTAGTTCAAGGTTCAAGGTTCAAGGTTCAAGGTTTCTTTATCACACTCCCCACTATTACTCACACGGTCAAAACCCCTATCTCCTTACCCACTTTCGCAAAGGCCTCAATAGCCTTGTCCAAATGATGCCGTTCGTGGCCGGCGGAAAGTTGGACACGTATCCGTGCGTTTCCTTTGGCAACGACCGGATAAAAGAACCCGATCACGTATATCCCTTCGTCGAGCAGCCGGGCTGCGAACTCC
The DNA here is from genome assembly GCA_964455985.1 of uncultured Flavobacteriales bacterium. Lineage (GTDB taxonomy): Bacteria > Bacteroidota > Bacteroidia > AKYH767-A > 2013-40CM-41-45 > Pollutiaquabacter. Next base: position 24,710 of record CAYWDY010000002.1, on the reverse strand, counting down.
TGGGCCAGTTTCGCTTCGTACAGCATGATAGGAACAATCGGATGCTCGCCGGGCTTGATCTCAAAACCGGCTTTCACAATCTGCTCCCGGAAGTACCGCGTATTGTCCCAAAGCTTGTCGCGTAATGCCGTCGTCTCGCTCAACATATCAATGACAGCGATGGAAGCTCCAACGATACTAGGCGCTAGTGAGTTGCTGAACAGATACGGGCGTGATCGCTGACGAAGGATTTCTACGATCTCTTTGCGACCGGAAACGAATCCACCCATAGCGCCACCCAGCGCTTTACCCAGTGTTCCTGTTATGATATCGATACGGCCCATCACCCCGTGGTGTTCGTGTGTTCCTCGTCCGGTCTTTCCCATAAATCCCGAAGCGTGACACTCATCAATCATGATCAAAGCCTTGTAGCGATCGGCCAGGTCACAAATCTTGTCCAACTGAGCAATCGTTCCGTCCATGCTGAATACACCGTCCGTGACGATGATGCGGTGACGCAGATGCTGCGTCTCCTGCAGGATTCGCTCCAAGTCGGCCATATCATTGTGCTTGTAGCGGAAACGTTGCGCCTTGCACAGCCGGATACCGTCAATGATGGACGCGTGATTCAACTCGTCGGAGATGATGGCATCACTTTCGTTCAGCAAGGGCTCAAACACACCGCCGTTGGCATCGAAGGCGGCAGCATAGAGAATGGTATCCTCCGTACCAAGGAACGAAGCCAATTTTTGTTCCAACTCTTTATGAATATCCTGCGTACCGCAGATAAACCTGACGGATGACATCCCGTAGCCGTGCGTATCGATAGCCCTTTTGGCGGCTTCGATAACCTTGGGATGCGAGGACAGTCCCAGGTAATTATTGGCGCAGAAATTCAGAACGGAGCGACCATTAGCGGTGATCTCAGCACCTTGCGGTGTACTGATGATCCGTTCGGTCTTGTAGAGTCCGGCAGACTGTATTTCCGCCAATTCGTGTTGTAAAACGGGGAGAAGCGTGTCGTACATGGAGAATCGTTTTGAAGGGACGAAAATCGCTCTTTTTCCGGTATGGACAGCCAGTAGATCCCGACAATTATCCCCATCGCTATACGCGGCATTCAAACCACTTTCCGGGCTGCGTGCGCACCAAGCCCTTGCATTCGAGCTCCAGCAAGAGAACGGATACCCGGCTGACGGGCTTACTCATACGCCAGGCAATTTCATCCAAATGCTGGCGACCTGTTGCTCGTAAGGATTCGATGACTTCCTGTTGCTCCGGAGTGAGTTCCGGGAATATCGGTAATTGGACAGACGGCTTTAGGACGGCTGTGCGCCAATCCATGGCCTCAGCCAGCTGCTGAGCCGACTCGATGAGGTGGGCTTTGTGCGAACGTATCAACCGGTTGCAGCCTTGCGAATAATGGTCTTCCGGCCTTCCGGGAACGGCGAATACATCGCGGTTGTAGTCGTTGGCGAATTCTGCCGTAATCAGGGCACCGCCCCGTTCGGCTGACTCGACAACCAACACGGCATCGCACAGGCCGGCCACGATGCGATTTCGGGCGGGGAAATTGTCACGCATAGGTCGTGTCCGGCTGGGATATTCCGTCAGCAAGCCACCGTTCATCACCATCTGTTGTGAGAGACTTCGATGCTCCGAAGGGTAAAGCCGATCCAATCCATGAGCCAACACCCCGACGGTAGGTATGCCATGTCGAACGGCAGACCGGTGAGCTACGGCGTCTGTTCCGTAGGCCAACCCACTGATAATTACGACCTGCCACCGAACCAGTTGTTCCACGAAGTTCTCCAGCCACTCCCGGCTGCGTGGCGTGAGGTAGCGGGTACCCACGATGGCCAGCGTACGGGAAGGATTGGCATCGAACTCACCGAGCGAGTAAAGCACGACCGGCGCATCGGCACATTGGCGCAGGCGACGGGGATAATCTTTCTCTTGAAAAGAACGGATTCGGATGTTGTTTTTGCGGATGAACTCCAGCTCCTTCGCGGCACGATCCAGCGTATCCGAACGAAGGATCATCCGGGCTCGTTCCGCTCCTATACCGGGTATGCGCTTCAAGTCACGCTCTTTCAACCGGAACACAGCCTCTGCATTACCGGCATGTACCAAGAGCTGCCGAGCGAGCACCGGTCCGACACCAGGAAGTAACGACAAAGCGATCAGGTGAACACCGGGTTCATCTGCCGCATGAGTAGTATTCATGAGAATAGCGAGGAGCCTACAAAACTACAGGAAGCCGAAGCAGCGTTCGTCGCATCTAAGCGAGGATTTTCGGGATGCGTACGCTTTTGTTAATTGCCTTACGATGCTTTAACCCTTTGCGATGTTCATACAGGTGGTGAATAATCCCATCTGACAACCCTACCTGCGGAACCAAGACCTCTGGAATTCTTCCCGCTTTCATGATACTTAAGAAAATCCTGGCGGCAGGAACAATCACATCAGCACGGTCGGGACTCAACTCCCAAATATCGATTCGATCATCGACGGATAGTGACTTCATTTCACGGTAAAACACCTTTAACAGCACAAACGAGAGTGCTTTGTCTTTCCGACCGATAAGCTTATGTATTTTATTGATGTTGCCTCCTGAGCCGATCGCTGATTTGATATTCAGTTTCTCTGATTTCTTGCGAACCCATTCCTTCATTTCCTCCCACGTTTCGGGAGACACATGGCCATACAACAAACGGAGGGTGCCGATCGGGAAAGAGCGACTAGCCTTGCAGATGCCTTTACTGAAAAAGCTGATCTCCGTACTGCCGCCGCCTACATCGATGTAGGCATAGTCGCTGTGTTTGTCAAGCTTCTCCTCTACATGATTCGAATAAATAAGTTCAGCCTCCTCTTTTCCGCTAACCAGATCTATGTGAAGTGAAGTTGCGCGTTTGATCCGTTCGATCAGTTTCTGTCCGTTCTTCGCCTCACGCAAGGAAGCCGTGGCACAGGCTCTGAAGGCGACCGGCTGAAATACATCGATTAGCAGTTTATAGGCTTTCAGCGTATTGACCAGACGTTCTGCTTTGTGATCCGATATCCATCCTGATTTAAAAACATCCTCGCCCAACCGGATAGGCATACGGATAAGCTCTGATTTGTTGAAATGAATGACACCGTCCTCTTCGACTACATTGCACAATAAAAGCCGGACGGCATTTGAACCGATATCTATGGCTGCAAATCGAGTAAGTGTATCTGTTCCCACCTTTATTCTGACTGAACAATTTTTAAAAAAGATTTGAAATTCATCAACGAGAAACCTCAGTACTGAGTATGATTTTTCAACCGTACCGTGTGGTTATTCCACGTTCTTTCTCGCCAATGACTTGACCCACTGATAAATCTCCTCTTGCGAACGATGGCGACGTTTGGGGTCTCCGTCGTGATACTGATTGGATAACCGGGAATCCAATAAGCGCCCTTTAATATTATCGTTCAGTTGCAATTCCAAGTATTTAATAAGCTGTTGCTGGATATCACGGTCGTAAATCGGTACCGCCACTTCAGACCGATGATCCAGATTCCGATACATCCAATCGCCCGAAGAGAGGAAATAACGCTCATCCCCGCCGTTACAGAAGACAAAAATTCGGCTATGTTCCAGAAACCGATCGACTATACTGATAACCCGGATGTTTTCCTGCCAATCGGGATGGTCAGGAACTAAGGAACAGACTCCACGGATAATCAACCATATCTTGACTCCTGCTTTTCCAGCAGCGTACAACCGTTCAATCATTTCACGGTCCGAGAGACTGTTCATTTTGAGCATGATCCAGGCCGGTTCTCCGGCCGCGGCATGCTCAATTTCCTGATCGATCATCTTAATGAAACGCTTACGCGTATTGAATGGAGAAACGACAAGGTTCTTGTAATGACCGGTTTTATAATTATCGTGATAAAAGGTGAACAACCGTTCTACTTCACGTGTAATCCGTTTATCGGATGTCAATAATGCATGATCTGTATAAAGTCGTGCTGTTTTTTCATTGAAGTTACCCGTGCCGATATGCGCGTAATGGACGGTTTGACCGGATTCCCTTCTCGAAATAAGGAATAGTTTACTATGAACTTTCAAGCCGGGAACACCGAAAATCACATGGGCTCCCTCCTCCTGCAATCGGTTGGCATGGCGAATATTTGTCTCCTCGTCAAACCGGGCCTGTAATTCAACCACTGCCGTTACATCTTTTCCGTTTTTGACCGCATTGATCAGTGCATTGACTACGCTGGAATCATTGGCTGCGCGATATAAGGTGATATGAATCGACTGGACTTTAGGATCAATGGAGGCTTCGCGAAGCAGATCTATAATATGTGAAAACGAGTGGTGCGGATAAGAAAGCAATACATCCTTCCGACGGATCACCTCAAAAAGACTTCGCTGACCGTTGAAGTCAGGATGGTCAATGGGTGCATGTTGGCGGTAACGCAATTGAGGACGGCCCACATTCGGGAATTGAATGAAATCCTTGAAATTGTGATAACGCCCGCCGGGTGTAAGCTGCTCCGATCTGTTCAACTTGATCTTTCGCAGAATGAAAGAGAGGAGATCTTTGGGAATCGTATTGTCGTAGATCAGCCTGACCGGCATTCCTCGCTTACGCTGTTTGACACTTTTCTCGACTTTTTCCATCCAGCTTTTGGAAACATCGCTATCAATATCCAACTCCGCATCACGTGTGATCTTGATGGTATACGCTCGGGCGATATCGTACCGTACTATGGGGAATATCTCGTCCAGACAGAATCGTATTACATCGTCGAGAAGTATCAATCGGACCATTTTCCCTTCGGTGGGCAGTACCACAAATCGGCTGACCACATCCGTTGGCACTTCCACCAGGGCGTAGGTAGATTTAAAATCCTTTCGTCGAGAACTGAATTTAATAGCCAGGTAAATGGACTTGTCTTTTAGATAAGGAAAGGAAGGTGCCGCGTTGATCATGATGGGCACGATATACGGCTGCACATATTCTTTAAAGTAGCGCCGGACGAACTCGCCTTGGGTCTTATTCAACTGCTTCTCGTTGATGATAGAAATATCCTCCGATTCCAATTCTCGTATCAGGCGGACATAGGCCTGCTCGAATCGTTTCTGTTGACGTAAAACCGTCTCTTGAATCTGCTTTAACAGTTTCTTAGGTGGAAATCCCAAAAGCTCTTGCCCTTTTCTACCAAAATGTACCATCCGACGGATGGTGGCTACTCGGACACGGAAAAACTCGTCCCGATTGCTGGAATTGATGCCTAAAAATCGCAACCTTTCCAGTAATGGCACACGATCGTCCTCGGCCTCCTGCAATACACGTTCATTGAAGGACAGCCAGCTTATGTCCCGATTAATGAAGGGAATATGGGTAGACTTCATATAAGGAGGTTCCCTCCGATCAATTTTTGTTTTTTGCGACAGCCCTGCGTGTTGTCAGCGTTTTGCTTCCGATTCTCCGCTGTGATTTTTTTGCCATAGGGGTAATCGACTTGTTTACCTTCTTTTTCGAAGGAGTAGCTGCCAATTTTTGGGCTGTACGTTTGACTATTTCTTCTTCTTTCTGAACTCGGTTCAGAAATTTGAGGACTATTCTTCGCGCTTTGCGTTTGAGATAATCCTGAAGCTTCTCGGTGGCTTTGGGATGCTCGTGATCTAAAACGGCCTCGAGGCTTAACAAGACTTGTAGTTCTAGACGAGTCTGGTATCCTTTGTTTTTGTTGTTCATATCCAATTTCATCTATCAGGTAGTTTCCTGATGAAGGGGTTCGTAGTAATGTTCCAACCTGCTTCCTTTTGGTTTTATAGATCTCCAACTGCGCAACTCAGTCTGGATCACCGCTAAGGAACCCGTAGGCATGCGTATTTCAGCTGATCCAGTCAGTAATCCCAATAGGTCTGATATAATTTCATTATGTCCAATGATTGCCGAAATGCGATGTTTGGTAGGCAATGAACGGATCACTTGCAGATATCTTTCCACATCTGAGTCGTAAAGACGGGTATCTATACGCATCATATTGACGGGGTGATTGATCTCCGAACAGATGACCGCTCCGGTAGAATAGGTTCGCACAGCCGGACTACAAACAATACTCTGCGGAATATACATACAGTCCAACAAATGTTTGGACAGCTGGATGGCGTCGTCATATCCTCTTTCGTTTAAAGGACGGTAGAGATCCTCCAGATTTTCGTGCCGCCAACTAGATTTGGCATGACGTATTAAAAGCAATCTTCGAACGCTCATGATGTCTTCAAGTAAGGTTTAATCAAAACGAATGGATAATCATAAATCGTGTCCGGATAACCTTCCTATCATTTTCAATCAATAGATAGTAGCTTCCTTCGGGAAATTCGGAAGTGTCGATATGTTTTTCTTCAACGCCCTTCCATTCGCCGGACTGAACTAAAATTCCCGTGATGGAATAAATCCAGAAAGCTCCATCCGTTGCCGTTACATTCAAATAGGAGTCCGATGGATTAGGGTATAACGTTAAAGAATTTCCAAAAACTTCATCTATTGCGTTTATACCATCGATGATACGATAAGAACAATGAGTGCCATTCAGATACACATCAACGGTATTGAACTCGGACATCGAGACACCGGGGCCAAAAAGATCCATCCGGATAAGGACCACCCTAGACATATTCGTCAACGGGTTTAAGGAATAAGAAGTGAACCGAAGTACACTGTCCGATGGATTCAAGTAATAACTGGAATTCAAGCCTGATGCTACATCAATGATTGTATCGAACTCGATGACCTGATTATTGTATTTCAGGGAAAAATCCAGGGCATAGATGGTATCGTGTGAATCGAAATACACGGGGAACTCAACCTGTCCACCTGAAAATGTTGCCTGCGACAAATCAAAATAAACAGAATCAAGGGCATCAATGGTACGGCTTGAATTCAAGCCGGGAATGCCGGCAAAGATGTATGGGCATGAAAGAAAGGCAGCAGAAGCAGCCAGTATCATTCGAATAATCGTTTTCATGGATGTTTTTTTAGCAAGAAAACCGGCCCCCAACACGAGGGGCCGGTTTTAAGGAATCTGAGGTTATGATCATTAACGTTGAACGATCACTTTTTCAATCTTCACGAAATTATTGCTCTGTACGCGCAACAGGTAAATGCCTGCTGCCCAATCAGAGGTGTTGATTTCGGTGCGCATGCCCTCAGCGACTTGAGCATTCGTGTACACACGATTGCCAGCCATATCCATCATCTCGATGGATGCATCCGCTGAGCTGATGACATTCAACACGGAACTGGTCGGATTAGGATAAACCACCAACTGGATATCCGTAGTCGACATAGAATTGACGACACGTACCGATTCACCATTCAGGTAACCTTCTACTTGCTCGATATCTGATGAAGCGAAGGAATTACCCAACAATTCGAAACGAAGTGTGGCTGACGTAGAGAAAGCATTCATACCCGTTACACTGCTGGCCGTAAATCGTAACGTACGATCCGTTTCGTTGAAATAAGCCAGTCCTTGATTATCCGAACCATGAACCGTAGCAGATACGAAGCGTAAGCTGTTCTCGTTAAAATTCATGGCGAAGTCGATAGCATGTACTGCATCTGTGGCAATAAATGATACAGGAATATCGATGTAGTTTGACTGACGAACGACATGTTCGAAATCAACTACCAAACGGTCATTGCCGTTCAAACGGTAGGCCGTGTTCGGGTTTGTCGTTGAATAACTACCGTTGACATCACCCAACATTACAGCACGGTACACGTCAGGAACAATGTTCGGGCAGCTGTTGGCGTTGCTGATGTTGGTCGGAAGACAGAAAGGCACAACGGGTACACGGCTCTTGGAGAATCCGACACCGTCATCATTCGGGAAAGTAGTGGAGATGCGGTATGCCAGGTTCGTGCGAAGTGTGGTGGACGAATCGACAAACAACCAGTCTTTGGAGGGCTGACCGTTGGAAACGCCTGCAGCGTTGTAGTTCCAAGCCTGACGGAATTCAGGAATAAACAATACCGTACGTTGGTTGGTCTGGGAAAGGTCACCGGCGGAAATCACACCATCCATATTCACGTCCATTGCGATAGCTTGGAAAACGGAAGGAATAAAGGTAGGATCACTCAGAATAGCACGACGAATGAGGAAGGCATCGAATCCGTTAACAACCGGCTGGATGCTGGTAGTGCCCGGGATGTCCTTGTTGATCTTGAGGCTGGATCCGTTGGTCACAACATAGTTGAACGCACCCGTTGTATCAGGCGAATACGTGGTGGCAGAGGCTACACAAAGTGCATCAGCTCCATTGATCGTGGTCTGTAAATACTGGTTCGGGTTAGCCGCGTTGTATTTGATCGGTGTATTATCGAACCAGAAACGCAGATTACCACGCAGTACGGAATCCTGATACGCTTTGTAGATACCTGCATCCGCCAATTTGGAAGAAACTCCGTTGAAATAACTTTCCTGTAGGAATGTCACACGGACGATGCTTGAATCAGAAGCAGTAACCGTAGAGGTCTTGTTGAACTCGACGCAGATGAGATCACCTGACCCGGAAAAACGGGCTGTTGATGGAGCCGACGTATTGAAGTACAAGGCGATGGACATCGTTCCGGTTACGGTATCAATGGTATTGGCCACGTCCACATAAGAAGGAGTAACGAGGTTACCAAATACTGTCACGTTGCCGGTAGGACGCAATTTTGCCGGATTGAAAGACAACGTCATGTCATAGCCGATGACGTTGCTTACCGTGGCCACCGCCTGAATGGGCAGGCAAAAAGAAGAACTTGAACAGGGTACGTTGGTGGTCACTACTTTGTACGGTAGTGCGTTCGGATCCACGATATTGACAGTGACGCCGGAACTGGTAGTCTGTGCACTCAGGTTATCCGTAGCACGGGCGGTCAACGTGAACGTACCGATCGTAGCAGTCCACGAAATCGAGTAAGGTGAAGTGTTGTCTACACCAATCGATGTTCCGTTGGCGAAAAACTCAACGCTACTGACGGAACCATCGGCATCAGAAGCTGTAGCAGAAACCGTGACGGTAGCAGGGAACGTGAAATTGGCATTATTGGACGGAGCAGTGAT
>CAYWDY010000002.1:10347-15616 GCA_964455985.1 uncultured Flavobacteriales bacterium | reverse complement strand
GAACGTTATTGGCGACGGTGATGGAAACCGAGGCGGATGTGGTCTGAGCGCCCAAGTTGTCTGTGGCGCGGGCCGTCAACGTGTGCGAACCCAAAACTCCTGTATAGGTGGCTGAATAAGGAGATGTATTATCCACACCTACTGAAGTCCCGTCTACAAAGAACTCTACCGAAGCAACTGATCCATTATCGGTAGCGGTCGCAGTGATACTGATGGCTGCCCCGACGATAAAGGAGGCTCCTGAAGCAGGTGCAGTGATGGAGCAGGTAGGCGGAGGATTGCTGGCTACTGTGATGCTCACCGCCGTGGAGGTGGTTTGTGCACCCAAATCATCAGTTGCGCGAGCTGTTAGGGCATGCGTTCCCAGGACTCCAGTATAGGTAGCCGAATACGGTGCCGTATTATCTACACCAATAGAGGTTCCGTCAACAAAGAACTCCACTGAACTGACGGTTCCATCGGCATCGGCAGCAGTTGCCGTTATCGAAATGCTGGCACCAGTGATGAAACTGGAACCATTTGTCGGTGCCGTGATGCTTACCGTAGGAGCTTGGTTAGCAGCGCCAACGGTACCCGTCAGAAAGGAACGTGTAACCTCTGAACCGGTAGGATTGGAGGCAACATAATTCTCTGTTCCGCCGGTTGGCGTACCGATCTGAACATTCAACTGATACTGGAGTACACCGTTCGTAGTGAACTGACCGATCAATACGATGTTTGTGGTATCCAAACCGGTAGCCCCACCCAAAGCAGCGATGGAACCGTTGTTGGTGGAGAACTGACCACCCACTTGACTGGTGCCATCAAATACTCCCAGGTCACCGTTACCGGTATTATTGATACCAACAAAGGTTACAGATACCGGTGTACCAGTAGCGAGACCATCACGACCCGTAGCTCCGTTAATAGGGAAACCAATGGAGGGATCCGCATTGGCCAGAATGGCATTGGCGTTACCCAATGTTCCGTCGCTATCCACGGTTTTACGTACACCCACCTTACCCGCACAACCGGCTCCGACCGAGAACCATGAATCAATCATAGCCGTAAATTTCCGGATGTTGGTGGTGCTGATGCCATTTGGGCTGGTAGAACCATAGTTCTCATCGTTGAAGAACGAGGTGCTGGTTTGAATGCTCAACGGGTGAGCCGTTACACCATATAAAGCTTGGAAGTTATATCCCGGCTTCATGTCAGCGTAGATACGATAGGTTACAGATCCTGCGGGAAGAACGCCGGCAGCAGCAGCGGAATCCGCTGAATTGCTTACGTAGTACTTCTCGACAATGATATTCTCCAATCCCGTTTGAGCCTTTGCTGTCATGGCAACAATTGCCATGACAGAAAGGAGGAATAGTTTGAAATAATGTGTTTTCATGTTAGTACGTGCTTCTTGTTTGTCTGCGTAATACAGAAATGATTATTGACAACTCTGGTTGAATTTGCCTAACAGCTGCAAGAAGTCAACGTTGTTGGTTACGCCATCGGCGTTCAGATCGGTCGGACAAGACTGAGTTCCATTAACGGCAGAAAGAATTGCTGACATGGAAAACTCGGACAACCAATTTTTTCCGGTGGGAGCAAAAGCACCACGGTAAGGAGCCGGTGTGAAGAATCCGTCGACAGGAGCTACAGGGCAACCCGTAATGGAAAGAGCCGGATTAGGACGGACCGTGAGTTGCGAAGTAACGGCATTGGTGGTAGCATTCATCACCCAACTGCTAGACATACCTGGAATGGTTCCCGTGGTGATGTTCAAATCCGTGGTGAAGAACTGTGCTGTATCCGTGGAAAGGAATGTACCAGCGGAAGAGGTAGTACTGGCATCAACTCGGAATGGATAAGTGACGTTGCCAAAGGTGTTACACTTCACTTTCAAACTAGAGGTACCATTTCCACCGGTAGTGGCCCAATTGTGATACGCTTCTGAGGTTCCCGTTCGAGTACCCAAGGCCTTGATGACATTGAAACCGAAGCGGAAGTTCGTATAGACACTATTGTAGAATTCACCCTCTGTCAATTCTTTCGCCATGATACCGGCGATTCCGGAGTTATCGGAGGAACGAAAGGTCTTGTTGTTGCCGATGATGGTGGCGTTGTAGATCACAGGATGTGAACGGGGGATGTTGTTTGATTTCTGGTCGTCAGCGTCACACTCAAAGCCGTTATCAGCGTCCTTGCTAGTGAGGGTATCTGCTGTACTGGATTTCATACCGAAGAGGAACTGGGCCTTGCCTGACCAGCCGTCATCGAAATCAAACATGTCGTCGTTTCCGAACAACGAAGCGATATACTTCAAGTTTACGGTACCTCCCCAGAGTTCTACACCGTCGTCATCGCAGCTTACAATTTCGATGTGATCGATAGTGGTGCCACGACCCACTGAACCTAACGAAAGTGCATTCAACTCACCACCTACCTGGAGGACAGCTCCTGCGAATCGAATGGAAATATAACTCAGGATTCCAGAGTTGTCGTTGTCATCGAATGATTCGCCGGCCGTCAGGTTGGCACCGAACTGGTCGCGACTGTTCGAGCTAGCAAAACCTTCGAAAGTGCCTAAACCGTTGGCTACAGCAATACGACCGTCACCCACACCGGCCTGGAAAGGACCGTTGTTGGAGAGCAACAAGTTGTTGGATGCACGGCCTGCAATACAGATGCCACCCCATTTGCCGCGATTGGTGATGGAATATGATCCATCCATCGGGTCGGCTTCTGCCGTGAAAACGATAGGACAGGTTGGAGTTCCATTGGCAAAGATTTTGGCATAACGCATGACCGTAAGTGCAGTGGCTGAGTCAGCCGTGGAATATGCACGACCTTTGATTAAGGTGCCGGGCTGAACGGTCAGTACCTTGCCGCTGTCTACATAGATCTTTTTATCCAAGATATACGTCTTCGAACAATCCAGGATAGTGTTTGAGGCCGTCAACTTCCCGTCGTTGGCACCTCCATTCACTGCAAGAGTGGACAACAAAACCGTCGTGCGGGATGATACCGGAGGACAACCACAATCAGAGCCCAAATTGGTTTGAGCGAAACCTTGCGAGAAGACCGACATCGTCAGTCCGATCGCTGCAATCATTTTTTTCATTGTTTTCATGTTGAATGTTTGAATGGTTATTGGATAGGATTTAGGTTCTAGCGATTTACGGACGCTAAATTCCTATGGCAGTCTGATGAAATAACTAAGGGAAACTTATCCTTAGATTACGCTTACGTGAATCGAAAGCGAAAGAAAAGTGAACGTGATGTGAATGGGCAAGGCGAGAAATTCGTAAATGCTACACTTAAGTAGTTTCAATTCTTAACACACCGTACCGCCATAGCGTAGCCGGCGTAGGTATGTGAACGAAAAATGCCCGATGACTTATAATCCAAATGGCGGTACCAGAATTCATCCTGCTGCCACGGCGAAACGCTCCACCAAAAGCCGGAGTAAACCACTCCGTTCGGATAACTGTATCGGCCGTCAAACAGCCTACAACCTCCGGCGAATGCAGAAAAGCCTGACTCGTTGCTGGCCCAAACACCGGGATAGACAGCCCATCGGCTACCACCAGTAGCCTTTAATTTATCGCCTTCATTAGTTCCCCGCCAACCGGTCCGGTCTGATTGGGAAGATTCCATCCCCACCGCCACCTCAAGCTTTTTCCAATCTGCGTCGGTAGGTATATGCCAACCCACAGGTGCGATCCCGCGAGGATCCATAAGGACTGCTTGATTGTACAGGTTACCAACCACGCCACTTTGACCGGGATAATTGCAATAAGCAGGATTTGAAACGGAACTGACCCAACCGGCAGAATCATATTCATTGATGAATGCAATCGCATCACCATTATTGAAGCGACTCACACGAAGGTCTTCTGCCATCCACCACTGATCCCCGATCTTTACCGTCTTGTAGACTGTGCCCGCTGCGTCCACAACCGTGCTCATTTCCGGTGATGGCGTTACCGAATCTTCATTTTCACAAGACCATCCGAACAAGACAAGAAGTAGTAAAAGCGTACGGCGCATGATTATTCAGAATGTCAACGTTTGATAAAAAGACGATTCAACATGAGTTCTCCATGGATTAGGCGCATCGTATAGATTCCCGATGACAAACTGGATACATCCAACACGATACGTCCTCCGTCAGACTCCGGCTCGAACTGACGACTTATTATTGTCTCGCCAGTCATGGCATGAATCTCGACTTCTGTCATACCTAGTATATGGCCTTGCCATTGTACGATCAACTCCTGTTGAACCGGATTGGGGTAGAGATCCAAGTGTTGAACGCCCTCTCTACCTAAATTCAACTGTGGGCAAACTACGGACAAATCTCGATCATTACAATATCCGGGATAACAGCAAAGAGAAGGAATGTTGAAGTTAGCCGCGGGATCATAATTGCAGGCAGCCGTATCCGTGCATCCAAAAACAACCAGTTGCCGGCAAGAATCCGGATTGGAACAGGCGAAGTCTCCGAATTCCACATAACGGGCATCGGTACAGCCGCACGTTGGAGGATAGGAAAGCAGTGTCGATACTTTTAACGTAGCGCTCTCTACCTCGCCGGGCGCCAGCTGATACGCATACGTAACTACTTCCGGTCCGGTCGTATGATACTCGAGTACATCGACATTCAGATCAAAAGCCAACTCCCCTGCCGTGGTCAACTGGGCTACCAAAACCAAGTTGGAAGTATCATTGCCTCTGGCGCCGTCGCATTGCAATCCGGCTGTTTCACTTGAAAAAACAGTATCAGTGGATAATGGACCAAAGACAGAGGTGTCAGGGAATCCCAGACTACCCCAGGACGAAAGAGATATCGGAGTACGCATCGTATCCATACCATCGGATTGGGTCAACGGAATACCTGCAGTCGGATCGATATTCGAAAGCATTCCACCGTCATTGGCCGTTCCGGCGAAATAATTCCCGTTGTTATCTTTATCCTTTGTCACACCACAGAATGTATTCGCGTTTTTGCGCGCGATCTGACCTAATGTGATCCAAGAATCCAAACCAACGGTGAATTCTTGGTAATTAATAGGCTGTAACGGATAAGGATGAACAACTCCTGAGGTCAGGTGATTGAAAAAAGGTGCCGTCGAACGGAACTGTAGCGGTCTTCCTCCTGCCCCATAGATACGCACGAGCTTGGAAGTGTCCGCCAAATCAATGTATACCCGATACGTAACACTACCTACCGGTAATCCACCCGAAGTAATATCACTGCTATCCAAAGCATCAGATACATAATACCGCTCCA
>CAYWDY010000002.1:8269-10337 GCA_964455985.1 uncultured Flavobacteriales bacterium | reverse complement strand
GTACCTGCCCAACGGAGCGAGTCGAAAAAATCAGGAGGATAAAAAAGATAAATAAGGGGAGGCGCATGGATAACCTTAGAGTTTATAGGCGACGGAAATCTGATAGATGGTTCCGAATCGGAACTTATCATAGTCCAACGAAAATCCTTCGTCGTACTTATAGGATCTACGAATGGGTGCGTTTAGCAAGTCCTTGACCGTGGCACTTACCGTGAAGTGTTTGCCGAGTGTTTTAGACGCCTTGATGTCTATCAGATTCCTCGGAAGTTCATAGATATCCGGTATTTCTTTGACATCAGCCGCAATAGCTAGTCGTGGCCCCTGCAGGTTATAGCTCAGGGTGAAAGTGAGTCCGTATTTCTCCGGCTTGTAGTTGACAATGGCATTGAAAACATAAGGCGCCTGTCCGAACATGGGACGATTGACGGTGTCCAATGGATAATAGACTTTCACTCCTTCACTCAGATCAAGACGCTTTCGAACGAATTCCGTACGGGAATAAATGAGTGAAATATTTGCCCGCACATCGAAACGGTTGCCAAGCTTCTTGAACCCCTCCAATTCCAATCCAGCCACATACGATTTATCCACGTTTTGCCATGTCAATCCCACTGATTTGACAATTTCGATATGATCTTTGAAATTTTTGAAGAAAAGACTGGCGGAGAAATTATCTCCTTGGGCATTGTAGTATTCGTACCGGAAATCGTAATTGCTGATTCTGACTTCTTTAAGATCGGAATTTCCGAAAACAAATAAGCGGTATTCATAATCCAGCTGCGCGACATCCGATAGCTCTCTGATGCTTGGACGTGCTAACGTACGGCTGTAATTGAACCGTAAGTTGACCGGAGCTTCGTCCGAGGTACGCAGCTTATAAATGACATTCACGCTCGGCAAGAGATCCGTTTTATTCAACTTACCCGGATTAGCCAAGGGATAGCTGGAACTGTAGGTGCGACGCGGATCGTTAGGAGCATATCCTAAGGAGTCAAATAAGACCACATCGGTCAGGATATCTGCATGCTCGACACGTAAACCGCCGGCGATACGCCAGGTCTCATCCAACTCCACGTCCGCCTGTAGGAATCCCGCATAAATTTGACTCCGGCCGAACGTATTATTTGCCGGGGAATTAAATACTCCGTAATAACAATCCAATGTGCGGTGGTCGACACCCAAAGGATCGGTGAATGTACTCAAGCCGAAATTACTCGGATCAAAAAGCGTATTCAAGTCGTTATCCCTCAAAGTCAACGTAGAATAGGGCCCTAGGTTGATGAAGTAATCGTACTGATCACTTAGCCTATAGTTATACTGATAGGCAACACCCGTGGCCCATTTTCGTGTCAACCCCTCTTTAGCCCACAACGGACGTTCGAAGCGGAAATGATTGTCCCACACATTCTCATCGAGGTATCGGTAGTACCGGTGTATCCCATCTCCGATAGCACCACCGATTTGATAATTATCGCTGATCGGTTCATAATAGTATTGAACGTTCTTGAAGTCAGGCGCTGTGCTTTTTCCAAAGGTGTACGAACTGGAAAAATCTATCTTCGATTTTGATTCAGGAAGGTAGTGCTGACTACGCAATTGATACACGAGCTGGCGGCGCTGCTCATAGAATTGCGTATTAGTGATCACATTCTGGGTATAGTCACGACTGTCGACCGCAAATCGTACGTTGTTGACCCCGGTGAAATTAGGCATGGCTGTCAACGAAACCGTATTGTTACTATTGAGCTTCATGGATACATTCAATAACGCACTCCACCCGTTGGTCCATCGGCTGATTTGTTGATCCGCAAACGAGGCTACAAAAGGCACGAAATTCCCCGACGAGTCCTGTGTAACACTGGCCTTGGATAGCGTGGAGGAAGGATCATACACAACACTCTCGTTGTACCTGAAGCCAAAAATGTAACCAACTGTCTGTCCAATTAAATTATTCCCACTATTCTTCTGATTTCTTGGATCCGTCGAAACTCCACCCGTGCAAACACCATTAGTACATGATTTCGGTAAGGGCGCCAACGGGAAATCAGGTTCTTTCGTTCCTTTCCCC
>CAYWDY010000002.1:0-8259 GCA_964455985.1 uncultured Flavobacteriales bacterium | reverse complement strand
CGGATAGGTATTCCAGTTATTACTGAACGATTGTCCCGTAGCAGCCGCAGGCGCATTCAGCGCATCGAATGCCTGATTACGGTAGGGACCTTCGTTGTAGGCCTGTGTAGCCGCCGAAACCGCGGCGGCATCATTGATCTGTGCCGGCGCCAACAAACCCAACTCCACCAATCCCAATCTGTAATAATATTCTCCTTGTGTGGTACCCTCGCCCCAATTGCTCTGATTGACGCCTAATCCATTGTAAAAATCAGCAAGGCCAAGAGCACTGAGTTCTTGATATCGGGTGGGATCAATTATCGCATAGTTAAATCCGTCGTGTGAGCGATTTCGCAACGAATTATCGAAGCCGAGCCAATCTGTTCGACTCCGTTCGCTGCTCAGTACGTCTTTAAACGTGGTCTGCGTATTGTATCCGAAGGTGGTCTCAACACCTACCATCAGCTGCTCCGGGTAATCCTTGGTCTCGACCGAAATGTAAGCACCGGCCCAATCGCCTGGTAGATCAGGCATGTAGGTCTTGGTCAATACGATGTTATCTACAAGTCCCGTTGGCAAAATGTCCAATCGGATGTTGTTGGTGAAAGGATCCAAGGTGGGTATACGAGAGCCATTGATGGTTGTCTTCACATACCTATCGCCGATACCGCGGACCGTTATCAGACCTGCTGTGGTCGATACACCGGAGACCCGAGCAATGGCTGCGGTGACTGTATTGTCTCCTGTCTTTTTCATGACATCCGAAGAGATGAAATCAATGGAGGAGGCAGACTTCTTCTTGATGGTTTCGAAATAATAATCGTTGGATCGTACCGCCTTGGCTGTCACTTCCACTTCTTTCATCTCCTGAGCAGTGGCTTTCAACGTGATGTTTTTAACTACCACACCACCTTTGACCGGAGTGATTGTTTCCTCCCACGACTGGAGACCCACCATGGAAAACTGAACTACAACAAGTGCTGTGTCCGGTATTTTCAAGGAATAATCTCCATCCAGGTCAGTCACTGTGCCTACAGAGCGATTCGCCTTCAATGCCACAACAGCGCCGGGGAGCGATTCACCGTTCGAATCCGTGACTTTTCCCCGGAGTGTGCATTGTGAAAATGCAACTCCGGGAGCTAAAAATAATGTCAGGAAAAACAGCCAAAGGCCGGAGTACTTACTGCGCATGATGGAACCGGATAGGTGCCGGAAAATCAATACCGAATTAACTTAGTAACGGAAGTCATTCCATTTTCAGACCACACCAGGAAGTAGATTCCTGACGGTACTGTCGACAGGTCCAAATCGAATTTTCCTTCGGAAGCAGTAGAAATATCACCGCTGGAAACAGATGCTCCGGTAACTGACCGCACCTCAAAGTGTGCCGCTGTGTTCTCGCGATGAACAATCGAAAAACGACCGATAGAAGGATTGGGGAATACGCTCAATTGGATGGGAAGAGCCTGCAAGTAGGAAAGGCCCGTGGATGATGAATTGTAAGACAAACCCGGGAACTGAACCTCACCAACCTGTGGATTGACCGCTACATAATTCTCTACACCACCACCGGGCGTACCTATCTGCATATTCATCTCGAAGGAGAATACGCCGTCCGTGGTAATTTGAGCTACGAGCACCGTATTAGAGGCAGTTACCCCGGTAGCGCCGCCCAAGGCTGCTACTGAACCGTTATCGGTAGCGAAAAGATTACCGGCCTGACTGATGCCATCCAGCACAGCCAAGTCACCATTTCCGGTATTGTTGATTCCTACAAACGTAACCGAAACGATTGATCCGGTCATCATGCCATCGCTGGTGGTTAACGGTACACCTGCTGTCGGATCGGCATTAGCCAGTATACCTATATTGTTACCAAGCGAACCATCGGTATCCTCCGACTTCAATACACCCACTTTTCCGTTACAGGAAGCTCCTACGGAGAACCAGGAATCAATCATGGCTGAATTCTTCCGGATATTCGTCGTGCTGATTCCATTGGGATTCGTGTTCCCATAATCTTCGTTATTGAAGAAAGAAGTAGTGGTTTCCAAACGTAAAAAATGACCGGGAATACCATACAAGGCCTGGAAATTATACCCGGGCGCCAAGTCGGCGAAAACACGATACGTGACAGAACCTACAGGGAGTACACCTGAACTGCCCGAAGCATCATTAGCATCTGAAACATAATATTTCTCGACGATAATGTTCTCCAAGCCTTGCGCAGCGGTGAACAGAGAAGCGAAGCAAAAAATTGAAGCGGTAACTATTTTTTTCATGATTGGAAGGGTTGATATTCCGGGTTATTATTGCGCTCCAAAGATCATCCAAACAGCCATGGTTCCATGACTTGCCGTTTTACGTTTTATTTAATTCTACGTTAAGCGGTTTTAGGAGTCATTCGCTTCAAATTCATTAATAGTGAACCTTATGGTGTAATTCTATCTTTCACGTTTCCTAATTTGAATACATAATTGATTATACTTGTAATGTTACGTTAACGCAAAAAGCATGATACGAATAGTTACCGTCCTCATTTTATTGCTTTCCGGCAACCACCTCTTCGCTCAAGGTGTCATGACCGGAAAAGTCACTTCGCAATCTACCGGAGAGACATTGACCGGTGTCACGGTGAGTTGCGGAACTCAGTTAGGAACCACTACCGATGCCCAAGGAAAATACCGGCTTCAACTGCCGGAAGGACAACAGTCTGTGGTATTCCGTCTATTATCATATAAAACCGTCACCAAAATTGTCACGGTTCCTGCCAATGGCGAAGTCACGCTGGACTTGTCTTTGGATGACGATTTCGCCCAGTTAGGAACTGTGGTCATCTCTGCATCCAAATTCGAGCAGCGTATAGAAGAGGTGACGGTCTCCATGGAAGTGTTGAAGCCTTATCTCATTCAAAACACCAACGCGACTTCGGCAGATCAGGCGCTGGATCAATTGCCGGGTGTTAGTGTTGTGGACGGACAAGCCAATATCCGCGGGGGCAGCGGCTGGAGCTACGGAGCAGGAAGCCGCGTTCAAGTGATGGTGGATGATCTTCCCATACTCGCTGCCGATGCCGGCGACGCGAAGTGGAGCTTCATTCCAACAGAAAATATCGAACAGGCCGAAGTGCTGAAAGGCGCTTCGTCAGTACTCTACGGATCCTCCGCACTCAACGGCACCATCAACTTCCGGACTGGATTCCCACGCGATACACCCATCACCAAAATCGGACTCTACCGCGGAGTGTATGACAAAGCCTCACAGACGCTGAACGATACCGTATATGATTTGAACGACTGGATGAAACCGCTACAAGGTTATACCGGTGTTGAGTTTCTGCATTCGCGTCAAGCTGGAAATCTCGATGTGACCGTGGGCGGAAATTATTACGACGACCAAGGCTACCGGCAAGAAGACTGGGAACGCAGGGGCCGTGTGAACGCCAACCTTCGCTACCGCATTCCAAACATCAGCGGATTATCCGTAGGACTGAATACGAATGTGATGCGCAGCGAAGGCGTGACATACTTCTTATGGGAAAATGCCAAAGCCGGAGCTTATCTCCCTGCACCCAATACCGCGTCCGACTACACTACGTGGAGAGTCACCGTCGATCCGTTCGTCACCTACGTGCTCGATAACGGCAGCTCACACAAACTTCGGACACGTTACTTTCTGACCGACAACCAGAACAACACCAACCAGAGCTCCACGGCCGCCACGTACTACGCCGAATACCAATACCAACATCGCTTCAACGATTATATCACGGCGACGGGCGGTTTGCTTTACGCCACGAACAACGTCAACAGTGAACTGTACGGCGACCACACCGGAACACAACGCGCCATTTACGTGCAAGATGGCGCTAAATGGCGCGGCTGGAATTTCTCCGGCTGCGCACGCGCCGAAAAACACCGGGTGGATGAACGCAACGAGAAGTGGACACCCGTCATCCGAACAGGCCTCAACTACGAGCTGACTGAAGGGACGTTCTTGCGGGCGTCGTACGGTCAAGCCTACCGATTCCCCACGGTGGCGGAGCTATTCGTCAAAACCAACTTGGGTGACCTGAACATCTTCCCCAACCCGGACCTGCAATCGGAAACCGGATGGAGCGCAGAAATCGGTGTCAAGCAAGGATTCCGTATCAGGAAATGGCAAGGGTATGTCGATCTGGCTGTTTTCCAGAACGAGTACAAGAACATGATGGAATTTACCTTTGGCCCTTGGGGCGGTTCCTTCAGTTTCGATGATATCGGATTCTCATCGGTAAACATCGGGCATACACGCATCAAAGGAGCGGAACTCACCGTAGGTGGCAGCGGAGATTTGGGTAAGAATTCCACACTGACTGTTATCGGAGGTTACACCTACCTTGAACCTTATCTACTCAGCTACGACAGTTCCCTGACACCTCCGATTGATCCGAAAAACATCATCGGCATCGACTCCTCGGGATTTCTCAAATATCGTTTCCGCCACACCTTCAAGATGGATGCGGAATTCAACCGCCCGAAATGGATGTTGGGAGGCAGTGTACGATACACCAGCTACATGGAGAACATCGATTATTTCTTCGAGAGCATCTTCATCGAGATCCCCTTCCCCGGCTTCGGTGTCGGTTATTACCGTGATCACCATCACCACGGCGATGCCGTCTTTGACGGACGATTCGCCTGGAAATTCACCGACAAGTTGCGCCTGTCGCTGATCGTCAAAAACATGTTCAACAACATCTACATGCAGCGACCGGCAGATATGCAGGCCCCGCGAACCTTTGTCGTGCAAGGCAACATTAGTTTCTGATAGCGTGCGAGAAATTTTCTCCTGCTCGTGCATGTAATTTCTTCGTAATTTTAATGCCCCATGAAGATCCTCGGCATCATTCCCGCCCGCTACGGATCCACCCGCTTTCCGGGTAAGCCCTTGGTTTCCATCAACGGCATTTCCATGATTCAACGGGTGTACGAGCAGGCTCTGAAAAGCAAACGACTTTCACGCGTCATCATTGCCACCGATGACGAACGCATCCGTAAACATGCCGAGGAGTTCAACGGAGAAGTGGTCATGACTTCACCGAGACACTTGAGTGGAACGGACCGATGTGCCGAGGTCATTCGGAAGTCAACGGATTCATGGGATGCCGTGATCAATATCCAAGGCGATGAGCCGTATATCCATCCCGAGCAGATTGACCTGTTGTGCAGCTGTTTTGAATTGACCGATGTCCGGTTGGCTACGTTGGTCAAGAAAATCAACTCGCCGGAGGAACTGTTCAACCACAACAACGTCAAAGTGGTGCTGAACAAACGGAAAGAAGCGATTTATTTCAGCCGCTCCCCCATTCCGTACAACCGGAACTTTCCGGAACAGGAATGGCTTCGTCACTCGATTTATTACAAGCACATCGGCATCTACGGATACAAGACCGACACCTTGGCGGAGGTCGCCGCCTTGGAAAAGACGAATCTGGAAATCACCGAATCCTTGGAACAGCTCCGCTGGATCGAGAACGGCTACACCATCCATGCGGCGGTGACGGATTTCGAATCCATTGCTATCGATACGCCGGAGGACCTGGAAAAGGTAAAGGCATAAAAAAGAGAAGACCCGCCGTGGGGCGGGTCTTGGAGCCAACTGTCGGACTCGAACCGACGACCTGCTCATTACGAATGAGCTGCTCTACCAGCTGAGCTAAGTTGGCGTGCTCGAGGGTCTTTTACCACCCTCACGCTGGTTTGGTTCTAACAGAAATGGCAAATTTCTTTCAAAACCGAGGCGCAAATTTCGGGAATCTCCTCCAATTTTCCTTGGCTTTCTTTGATTTTATTCGAAAAAAGCCATTCCATGGAAATCCGGATGAATTTCGGCTCAAATATGAAACATCTCCACTAGGCGCCCGTTAAAATAGGCGTGTGTTTCATGTTAAGTTAAGTGTTTGAATGTTGATCAAGGGACCTCGCGAAAGCGGGGTCTTTTGGTTTTCAGCCCTTTAGATCGTCATGATTTCTTTTTCCTTGGCATCCACGTGCTTGTCGACCAACACGATGAACTGGTCGGTCAGTTGCTGAATCTTTCCCTCCAGATCTTTGATCACGTCCTCGGGAACCGATTTGGACTCCTTTTTCAGGTATTCGTTCGCATCCCGGCGCAAGTTGCGTACACTCACTTTACCATGCTCGCCTTCCGCTTTGGTCTTCTTGACCAGGTCTTTACGACGCTCTTCCGTCAGTGGAGGAAGATTAATACGAATCACCACACCGTCGTTGGCCGGAGTGAACCCTAAATTCGCCAACATGATAG
This sequence comes from uncultured Flavobacteriales bacterium, assembly GCA_964455985.1. GTDB lineage: Bacteria > Bacteroidota > Bacteroidia > AKYH767-A > 2013-40CM-41-45 > Pollutiaquabacter. Next base: position 1,974 of record CAYWDY010000002.1, on the reverse strand, counting down.
CCTTTTCGATAGGCACCAACATGGATTTCTCCCAAGGCTGAATCACGATGGTCTTGGCATCGGTAGTTGAGATATTAGCAATCTGATTCAGGGGGGTGTTCGTTCCGTAATAGTCGGCATGTACTCCTTCCAACATGGCCGGGTTGGCTCGACCGGCGCGAATCTTGGCCAGTTCAGCTTCCAAATGTTCAATGGCCTTTTGCATCTGGCCTTTGGTATCGTTCAGGAGTTTGTTCGGGTCTAACATATCGTTGATATTGGGATAAGTCGGTTAGAATTCCACCAGGGTGCCGACCTGTTCTCCCTGCATCACCTTCAACAGGTTGCCGGGCTTGTTCATGTCGAACACGATGATGGGCAGTTTATTTTCGTTGCACAAAGTGAAGGCGGTGAGATCCATGATCTTCAGTCCTTTCTCGTACACCTCGTCAAAGGTGACCGTTTCATACTTGCGCGCGTCTTTTACTTTCTCCGGATCCGCGGTATAGATGCCGTCCACACGGGTACCCTTCAGAATCACTTGGGCTTCGATTTCGATAGCACGTAATGACGCTGCGGTATCGGTCGTAAAATACGGATTACCGGTGCCGGCTCCGAAAATGACGACACGGCCTTTCTCCAGGTGACGGATAGCCCGACGGCGGATGTAGGGCTCACAGATCTGCTCCATCTTGATGGCGGAAAGCAGGCGGGTCTTGAGGCCGGCCAGCTCCAAAGCACTCTGCAAGGCCATGCTGTTGATGACCGTAGCCAACATACCCATGTAGTCGCCTTGTGCCCGATCGATGACCTGGTCTGCATCATTTCCCACGCCACGGAAGATATTGCCTCCTCCGATGACGATGGCGGTTTGGACGCCCTGCTCTACAATGGCCTTGATCTCTTCGGCGTATACTTTCAACCTTTTATGGTCGATACCGAATTCCTTATCGCCCATCAGCGACTCACCACTCAGTTTCAGGAGAATGCGTTTGTATTTCATCGAGAGACGAAGATAAGCAAAATTGATTTCTCGAAGCAGGAATCAACCGCCTTGACGACGGTCGATCACCCGTTTCATCTTCCCGGTGCGTCCGTTCATCTCCATGCCATGAACTTCCACCAGCTCAACCACCAAGGGATGGATACGTTCTGCGCGAAGCATATCGATGTACATGGATTTTTCCTCTACAAATGCCTTTTCAACCCGAGCGATATTGGCTTGGGATCGCTCCAGGCCTTGTCCACACAACCGGATGACCAGCTCATCTTTCTGCTGGTAATGCCTTAACTCCAACTGCATCTGCAATCCGGATATTTCCGGAAGCGCCCGAAGGATGGCCATCCGAGTATCGTCAAAATGCACGTTGATGGTACCCAGACGGGCGGCTTCGCCCGAACGCCCCATCAAACGGAATTTACGGTAAGGCGTACCCGGCGGATCAACCCACACAGCCATATCTCCAGCAGGATAGCGGATGATCGGCATGAGCTTTCGAGTCAGATTGGTAATGATCACTCGACCGGGCTGCCCGACTTCTTCAATCGGCTCACCCGTATCCGAATCAATCAATTCAATGATATGAGATCCATCAAATACACGATGTTCTCCATCCATACAAGTACGGTCCGCAAAGCCCAACAAACCGGCATCCACGCTGGCGTAGCCGACAGATGCGATTCGAACACCGGGGAACAAATCTCGTATTGCATCCTGCTGATCCGGATACATGCTCTCACCACCGAATAATACTTTTTCAATTCGAACATATATTTCATCCTCAGTCCAGGTATTGTTAATTAATTTGGCATTGTAATACAAGTTTTGTAATACAGTCAAATCTTCCATTAACAAGTCATCTTGTGGAATAAAACCGATATTCGCTTTAGCTTCAATTGTTTTTATGTCGTAACCATTCAACAAAATTGTTGCTTGATCAGTTGGTTCAATACCAGATAAAACATTCAACAATGTTGTTTTACCTGCTCCTGAAC
>CAYWDY010000001.1:6888-35432 GCA_964455985.1 uncultured Flavobacteriales bacterium | reverse complement strand
TAATCGGAGGAGAAACACATCGTTTTCGTCCGTTGATTGATCTGTACCGTCGGGCCGGAGCACAGGCTGGACACGGGCCGGAGAAATTAAAAGTGGGGTTGCATTCCTTTGGATACGTAGCAGAAACTACGCAGAAGGCGTTGGATGAATTTTATCCGGGGTATGCCGAAAGCATGAGTCGAATCGGTCGAGAGCGTGGCTGGCCGCCGGTGACGCTCGCTCAGTTCGAGGCGCAGTGTTCGACGCGAGGAGCGTATATCATTGGCAGCCCGGAAGAGGTAGCCGAAAAAATTCACCGGCACAGGGAGGCGTTAGGTGGTATTGATCGCCTGACATTTCAGATGGACACCGGCGCGCTGCCTCACGAGAAATTGATGCGTTCCATAGAGTTGATCGGAACGGCTGTAAAGAAGCATTTCATACAGGATTAGTGACGTGGATCAACGTGTTATAATAGTTCAATGGAAAAAGAACTGATCTTTGAGTTGACTAGGTATTTCTCTCCGAGAAATCATTAACCACATGAGAAAAGAGAGGTGATTATGCCTGGTTTGCGTAAACATTTTCAATGGCTATATATTGCTAAAAGTATCTCGAGTTCATTTACTTTCATGCATAACAACCCTCTCGCGAAAATTCGTAGTGTTGCCACCACCATGCTCCGTATCCTATTGGCTTTATCTTTCGTTCTTTCATGGACTGCTTCCCAGGCCCAGCAATGGATCTCTCCTCGTTACACCTACGACAGCCTGCTGAACATCCCCTACGGAGCTTCTGTCGATTTCAACGGAAGGACGGTTACGCATACACTCGATATTTACCTGCCCCAGTGCGATGATCCTCAACACATCTCCCGTCGACCGCTATTGTTGCTCATACACGGTGGAGCATTTCTGGCAGGCGATAAGAACGATGTAAACATCAAGACACTCTGCACCCGTTTCGCCCAGCGCGGGTATGTGACCGCCACCATTAGCTACCGCCTCGGCTTCGTCGCCGACGATGTCGCTTGGACCTGCAATTACCCCGGTTACGGTTGTGTGTTCGCCGCGGATACTGCCGAGTGGTATCGCGCCTACTACCGCGCCGTGCAAGACGGAAAAGGGGCACTTCGGTACCTGATCAACCGGAACTCGACATACCGCATCGATACGAATAACGTTTTCATCGCCGGAGAAAGCGCCGGTGCCTTCATCGCCATGGGTGTTGGACTCATGGATACAACTTCGGAACGACCTCCTCTCACGGGGCCGCTACCGGACGTTCCTGTTCCGAACACCTCCACGGACAGTTGCAGTTACAATGCCGGACAAGTATTCACGGGCACCACCATCGCCCGCCCTGATCTCGGTTCCATCGTAGGGACCATTGAACCTACGAACATTCGTTATACGGTGAAGGGAATCGGGAACTTTTACGGAGCCATGTTCAACGACTTGTTACGTTGGAATACATCACCCGTCAAGCCTGCCTTATATTCTTTTCATCAACCGTGCGACATCGTTGTTCCTATTGATGTCGATCGCATTTATTGGGGACTTTCGTGGTGTATGACCAACGGATACGGCTGCTCGGCCATTGCGCAAACGCCTCGCGTGTACGGAAGCCGTGCCATCAATCAGTGGAATGCGCTAAACAGTTATGGCTACACGATTCAGGATCAGTTTACGGCCACAACCTTTCCGTACAATTACCTCTTCGGACCGGGAAGCTGTCTGGATCAAGTCAACAACCCATGTCATGCCTTTGATAACTTCAATGTACGAGACCAGCAGCTTGCACAGTTTTTCTCCACGTATATTTCGATAAGCCCCTTGTGCGATACTGTCTTCACCAGCTCGATGAGTGAACTTGATGCAGGCTACCGGGTAATGGTTTTTCCCAATCCTGTTACTGACCAACTGACGGTTCAATGGCCGGAAAACAAAGTCGGGCTGCTGCAAATCACAGACGTGATGGGAAGATCTATGTTCAGCAGTCAGACGACCGGAACGACCCGCGAATACATCGATGTTCGCTCGTGGTCAGCGGGCATCTATTGGGTGACGTTCCGGGAATCAGATGGTAGGACAGCTTCAGTCAGGTTCGTAAAAACCTGATTACAGTCCGAGCTTCTTCAAGAACTTGCTGTGGTGTGAAATGGGATTGAAACGGTATCCGAAATACAGCCGGTAAAATTGATTGGAAATGGATAGCGGTTGCTGCTCGTCGATCACATTGTAGTTGGCGTAGGCTTTCGCGATGAAACCGGTGTACCATCGGTCGCCGTTATATCCGAATCCCAGCCGCGACTCGGATTGCACGCCTTGCAATTGGTTGACTCGCACGATTCCTACTTTCTCTACATTCACTTCGCCCCATTGACGCGAGAAGCCCGGTATGATCGCTAACGTGATGAAGAATTTCTTGGAGCGCGTAAAGGCGAAGTTACACATGTAACCGAGGTTGATTCCCAAACTGTTCAGCGAGAAGAAATTATTGTTGGATCGGGAAAAGGAATCGATGGTCGTGGTGGGAATAATGCTCGAATCGGCGGAGAAGGCATTGTAGATATAACCTAGTCCAGCTACAAAGGTGCCGGCGAATCGCATTTGACGTTCCAATTGCCAGATAGAGGCGTTGTTCGAGAACCGCTTGTTGTTGAACGTATAGTTCAGCGAACTGAAATAAGTGAACGTTTCGATATCCGGACGCAGATAATACTGACGGTACGTGGTATTATATCCAGCCAACCAAGCGTCGGTGTTTTCGAGGTAATACCCTTTCGTGTATTCGTAGAAATTACGGAAGGTCAGCTTTCTGCCCGTCACACCGAAACCCAAGCTGGAGTTTTTCGATTCACCTTTTGCCGGATCGAACGACTGCCAGGGGAGTTGCTTGGTGAACTCGAACGTCAGCCATTTGTAATCGAATCCGAATCCCCAGGCATTGGCGGGGTTGGCTTTGTAATACAGCGCGTACGATCGCTTTGTTGACTGAAAACTCATGTCAATGGCTCCCGCTTTGAGTTCATTGACGAGCGTAATCACCAGATTGTCCCGGAAGCTGATGACATAACTCGAGTCATAGCCGTAGATCGTTCCGTCTTTCATGCCGGGTTGGGTTTCTTGTGCCCAAACGGATGACGTGAAAACGTTCACCAAGAGCAAGCCTAACAGTAGAAGTCGGAAAAGGGCGCGTAGCATATCATTGACCCATTTGCTGTATGCGACGTGTAATGGCCACCACGGCTGCTCGCGGGGTGAAACGCACGGTCCACGTAAGGAACCTGTTCAGGGCGCCATGAATCGCCACCACTTTACCTTTCATCAGGGCGTCGTAGCTGAAGCGGGCAACGGCCTCGGAAGTCGGATGTCCTTTCTTGGAGAACAAGCCTTTGCCGTTCATCCGTGCTGTATCTTCAAATCCACTTTGTGTCGCACCGGGACAAACCACGGTGACGGTCACGCCCGTTCCTTTCAACTCGTTGGCGATGGCTTCCGAGAAGTGCAACACAAAAGATTTCGTAGCGAAATATACCGCCATGGTCGGTCCGGGTTGGAAGGCGGCGGTAGAAGCGATATTCAGGATTCTTCCTTTCCCCCGGGAAACCATATCGGTTACGAATAGTCGCGTGAGCTGCATCAACGAGGTGATGTTCACATCGATCATGTGTTGTTGACGCTCCAGCGCTGATTCATGGAACCAGCCGTAATCCCCGATCCCTGCGTTGTTGACCAGCACATCGATAGGAGTTCCTGAGTTTTTTACGGTTGTAAATACCGCGTTGGCAGCTTCACGTTCTGATAGATCGGCAACAATGAGCGACACTGACACCTTATGTTTGCTTTCACACGTGCTCTTCACCTCGTTCAAAGAGGCTTGGGTACGTGCCACCAGCACGAGATCGTATCCGTGTTCGGCAAAGACAAAAGCCAGAGCGCGACCTATACCGCTGGACGCGCCCGTGATTAAAGCGACGGGCATGGGTAGGAAATCAGAGAGCAGCAGATACCTTGTCCCAGTCGATTACATTCCACCAGGCGTTGAGGTAATCCCCGCGTTTGTTTTGATACTTTAAATAGTAGGCATGTTCCCACACATCGATGCCCAGGATCGGTTTCCCTTTCAAGTCGGATACATCCATGAGCGGATTATCTTGGTTCGGTGTGGAACCGATGACAAGTTTGTTGTCGGAAGTACGCACCAACCAAGCCCAACCGGAGCCGAAGCGTTTGGCACCGGCTTCATTCATGTTTTTTTTGAACTCCTCAAAAGAACCGAAGGAGGCGTTGATGGCTTCAGCGGCTTTTCCGGTGGGAGCACCACCACCGTTGGGTTTCATCAACGTCCAGAAGAAGGAATGATTCCAATGGCCGCCGCCGTTATTTCGAACGGCCGTGGGAAGTTTGGATATCCCAGCCATCATTTCTTCCAGCGAGGTCATGGGTAAATTATTGTCCGTCAAGGCTTTGTTCAAGTTATTCACGTAAGCCTGATGATGCTTGGAATGGTGGATTTCCATGGTCATCTTATCGATATGCGGTTCCAGCGCATCGTAGGGGTAGGGGAGCTGGGGAAGGGTAAAACCGTCTGCGGTGGAAAAGGCTTGAACAGGATCAGCCCAACCTACCAGCAGCCCGGCAGCGGTCAGCGTGGCGGTGGTTTTTAGAAATTCTCGACGATTTGGGGCCATTTTCAGTCTGAATTTGAGGTTGTGGTAAATGTTACCGGTAGCTTTGACCGGAATCATGTTTTTCTTGCTCCAAAGTAGGTTTTTTCACACCCAAATAAATAGGAATCACCAAAATAATGCATTTTGAGCGCTTCAGAGCCATTAACTTTGTGAGGTTACCTATTGAAAATTTTGATTTATCCGTTATCATTGTGCCATGAATTCATCTTTGCTCCAAATTTCAAAATTTACGCTGCTTCTCTGTTTGGTTGTGATTACCAATGGATTGAAAGCGCAAAACGACCTCCACATCAACGAAGTATGTCCGAGTAACGTGACCGGGTTGATGAACGCCTACACCGGGGAATACGACGACTGGATAGAAATCTACAACGGCGGATCATCGCAAGTCAACCTTGCGGGGTATGGTTTGTCCGACATTCCGGGAAAACCGTTCGTCTTCACTTTCCCTACGGGTACCACGCTTAACGCAGGACAACGACTGGTGGTCTTCGCCTCTGACAAAGACAAGACTAGAAATATTTCCTCATGGTACCGTGTGTCAGGGGTTAATCCTACAGCCGGAGGGTGGAAGTATCTTCGGTCAGGTACTTCGGCACCAGATACTAATTGGAGAAATATTGGTTTTAACGAGGTAGGTTGGACATCCACCTCATCCTCGGTGGAGAATGTATCGATTACGAATTCAGCACCTACGGCTGTATTCATGAGAAAGACCTTCTTCCTCTCCAACATCAATGAAGTAAACAATATCCTTCAAGGGGTTTTGAACGTGAACTACGAAGACGGTTATGTGGTTTACATCAATGGAAAAGAAATAGCCAGGAGTAACTTGGGAACCATAGGGTTTCGTCCATTGTGGAACGAAAGTGCACGTATGTCGGTGGACCGAATCACTTCGGATCAGCAGGACTCCATTCCATTGGATTACGACTTGCTTCAATCTGTATTAGTAACAGGACAAAACGTTTTAGCGTTAGAGGTTCATAAAAAACTATCCTCCTCCTCGCTATATGCAGCAGCATATCTTAGCCTAGGTTGCCAGACTGCACCGCAAGGCTCATCCGGCTTTTCATCTATTTGGACGAATTCAAGCAGTGGGTTTCCTAGTTTTCCTCCTCGACCCACCCATGATTATTACAATGCAAATTTCAAATTAAGCAGATCTGGAGAGACTGTTTGTTTGACGAATAATCTCGGCATAGTAGTAGATTCATTCACGTACACATCGGTTGAATCGGATAATTCGGTCGGGATATGTCAGGACAGTTCCGGTATCAAAACCTTTTTTCAATCTCCGACTCCAAACACAGCCAATATAAGGACTTGCTATCAAGGATACGCTGATATTCCATTGCTTGATCTGTCCTCCGGTTTTTATTCCGGTGCTCAAAGTTGTTCGTTGCTTCCCAACGCGGCCTGTGCATCGTGCGTAACCCGATATACTACCAATGGTGATATTCCGGACACCTCTGACCCTGTATTTACGGGAAGTCTTCCCATCGATCATACGCAGACTATTCGCGTGCGGAATTTCGCCAACGGCTTTATGCCGAGTCGAGTCGTCACCAATCTATACGTCATTGACGAGAATATCCAATTGCCGGTATTCTCGATTACCACGGACTCCCTCAACCTGTGGGATTACAACACCGGCATTTACGTACTAGGTCCCCCTTCCAATTACACCAACGTGTATCCTTACAAGGGCGCGAATTTCTGGCAGGACTGGAAGAAACCGGCTAACGTGGAGTTCTTCGACGCCAGCAAATACAAGCCCTTCCCTTCCTTCGATTGCGACATCAGCATCTACGGAAATTACTCCCGTGCCAAACCGCAAAAGAGCATGGAGTTGGGGCTGTCAGACCGATTCGGTACGGGATCGATACGGTACAATTTCATCACCGACAAGCCTTGGCTTGACGAAACGGATGACATCATTATCCGAAATGCAGGCACCGACTGGAACAAGGTGCACTTCCGCGATGCCTTCATGGAACGCGTACTAAAGCCCACCCATACCGGATACATTGGAGCCGAGCCCACGGCGATGTATCTGAACGGCGAATTCTGGGGCGTCTTCACGGTTCACGAGAATCACGATGAACACTGGCAGAAGTTCAATGCAGGACTGGACATTTCCGAATTAAACTACCTGAAAGAAGATGGTAGCACCATTACACTTAAAGAGGGGACTGACTCCCTTTGGTGGAGTATTTACAACTACGCCACCAGCACCTCTCCGACTGACCCATCCTATTATGGTTTTCTGAATGACCGTATAGACCTGGAGAACTACGCAGATTATTTCATTGCTGAAACGTATGTGAACAACGGCGATTGGATTGGTGACTGGACCAACAACATCAAGATGTGGAGTCCACGCAAACCCGGTGGAAAATTGCGTTATCTGGTCTATGACCTCGATTTCGGTTTCGGCTATGGGGGCGCCAGTGTGTCTGAGAACCGCTTGCACATGGCCATCGATCCCTCGGCCTTCAGCCACTCCTCCGAGATTTTCGATGCTATAACCGACAACCCGACCTTCCGCCGTTACTTCATCAACCGCTACGCCGACTTGATGAACACGATATATCTGCCCCTCAACCTGGATCGTGTCCGTCTTTCCATTCAGAATGTAATGGCACCTGACATGCCTGAGCATTTCAACAAATGGGGAGGTACCATGCAGGATTGGACAGGCACCAACATCGCCGATATGGTGGACTATTATAATCGTCGACTGGCGGTGGTTCGTGGACAGGTCAATTCGGAATTCGCCTTGAACGGTCAGGTGACTTGGACGCTGGCTGTTTCACCGGCCGGAGCAGGTCGCATACAGATCAGCACCATCATCCCCCCGAGTTATCCCTGGAGTGGCGTTTACTTCAACGGTAACCCCGTAACGATTACAGCAATTCCTAACCCGGGATACACTTTCAACCATTGGAATTCGAACACGCTCGGCAACGATTACAACCAGACGGTAACCACTAATTACACGTCCAGTCAGATTACCACGGCCTTCTTCTCCGGATCGCCGCGTACGCCGATGGTGGATATTTCTGAAATCAATTACAATTCTTCTCCCACATCGGATTGCGGCGATTGGATTGAATTGCGGAATTCCGATTCGGCCCCTATCGATCTTTCCGATTGGAAGCTTCGTGACGAATTGGATTACCACATCTATACGTTCCCCGTAGGAACCGTCCTTCAACCCGGTGAGTACATGGTCATCGCGGAGGACATGCTGAAGTTCAATGAGTATTATCAGAATGTCGGCAAAGTCATCGGTCCGATGGAATTCAACTTCGGAAATGGCGGAGATCAAATTCGTCTGCTCCAGGAGTCCGTCTATTACCAGGATATCGCACCATGGCCCGTCGAAGCGGATGGATTGGGTTTCACGTGTGAGCGAATCAATTTCTCCCTTGATCCGAACGACGGTACCAACTGGGTCGCCGGTTGTAAAGGCGGTTCGCCTTGTCGAGCATACACACCTACCTCGTTTGGTATTCCGTTGCATGTGTCCGGTAATCTGAACATCTGCCCGGGCTCTGGTCAGAGCACACAACTCTCGATTTCCATCGGTGCCGGATTCGACTACCAGTGGTACCGCAACAACGTCATACTAGTCGGCGATACCGCCAGCGTGGCCACGGTGAATCAGCCGGGATCGTATCATGTGTTGGTCATGAACCAAGGATGCAGTTCCCGTTCGGATACAGCAGTAGTTACCGTTGTCTCCGGAAATACTCCTCCGGTCGTAGATCCGGTATTCATTTGTGGAAGTGGAACTATCCAACTGACCGCTACCGCTCCGGATACGGTCTATTGGTTCAGCACGATTTCCGGTGGCAATCCGATCGCCATGGGCGATACGTTTCAAACGCCAAGTTTGAACTCTACGGTGACGTATTATGCACAGACTACGTTGTCTTGTCCGAGTAACCGCACCATTGTTTCTGTACCAGTCATTCCGATTACAGCAATCCCCGCGGTTCGTGATACGGGATTGTGCGGCCCTGGCCCTATTACACTGCATGCCATGGACACGGCTCAGGTCAGATGGTATAACGCGGCCGTGGGCGGTGGTTTGTTGAATACAGGAAGTTCATTCTATATTCCTTTCCTGCAGTCTGACACCTCCTTCTTCGTAGAAGCAGGGACGTTGTGTCCCAGCAATCGTATGGTCATCAACGTCATGATGAATGAGACCTCGGTCCCAACCGTGAGCAACTATTCACGCTGCGGCCCCGGTCCTGCTGTTATTACCGCATCGTGCGTCGACCCTGTTTCTTGGTGGTCTTCGTTGACCGGCGGTCAGCTTCTCGGCAATGGAGCCCTGTTCACGACTCCCAGTCTGACGCAAACGGACACCTTCTATGTTCAGTCGAATGGAGTTTGCGCCAGCAGCCGTGTTCCAGCGATTGTGTATGTAGAGCCGGTTCCTCCGCTTCCAACGGTGCGCGACACGACGGTCTGCGGATACGGTTCCGTCGAATTGTTTGCTTCAGCGTTACAGCAGGTGTCCTGGTATGACGCAGCAGCGAATGCTCCGGTGCAACATCTGCTGCAGACCGGAAATCCATACACCACGCCTTATTTCAGTTCTGATACGACTGTTACTTATTGGGTTGATAACGGATATACGTGCCACTCGGCCCGAGTACCCATCCGTCTGACCATTGTTTCACAGCGTATCAATCCCGTAATCGATACGTTGGCGGATTGCTCCATGCCGATCAATTTATGCGTCGATCCCAATGCGGTCTTTTACCAGTGGTCGAACGGAGGCAGCATGGCATGTCAGTTCATTCAGGCGACAGATACTTATGTTTGTAATTCGTATTACGCGAATTCCTGTGTAGTCATCGACAGCTTCCACGTGGATTGTTTTACTGGAATGATGGATCCCACCAGTCATATCGGCTTGCAATCCATTTATCCGAATCCGGCGGATGAGCTGACCACCCTGACACTCTATTCCCGCGAATCCATATCGGCGCAGGTGGAAATTGTCGACATGTTAGGACGAATCGTCCAGCACTCCACGCTCAGATTGCAGCCTGGCATTAACCAAGTGGAACAGGACGTTCACCAAATTTCACCCGGCACCTATTTCGTCCGCGTGACGCATCCGGACGGAGTCGCCTTCATGGAAAAAATAGTTGTTCGATAAAAAAGGTCAAACAAACATCAAAAAACACTCCGTAGGCGCTTCCTGCGGAGTGTTTTTCTTTTTGGGCAGAAACCATCCCACTTCAGAATTGTTTTTAGTTAAATAATCGTACCAAATCGGGAATAAGCCTCAATTTTCATTGTGATTACCCAAAGATTTTCGTAATTGCCATATAGAAAGAAGCATGAACGAAGCGAAGAGCATGAAAACTTTTTTGATCCGGTTTATTTTCATTTTTGGTCTTGGATTGGTTTTAACCGAAGGAATGAATGCACAGTGTATCATTCCAGCGAATCTGACTACCACGCAAATTACTTCCACGGGTGCCCGGCTCAACTGGACCATTAGCAGTCCGGCCGATAGTTTTCTAGTCAGGTACTACGAAAGCGGCACGGCCAATTTTATCTACAAGACCGTCTCTTCCGCCACGGCCACCAACACGACCTTGACGGGATTAAAACCTAACACCACATATTATTGGCAGGTAAGGACTTGGTGTCTGACTGGAACTTCTGGCGCCTACCAAACGAATCCCGTCGGGTTCACCACGCTGGCCCAAAACGTATCCTGCGTGACACCCAATCTGAATGTCACGACTAACATCACATCCACCGGGGCAACCCTTTCCTGGAACTCCTACATCCGGGCTGACACCTTCATGATTCGATACAACGTGGTAGGAACAACCAACTATGTGTGGATTAAGATCGCTGGCACACTGAGCACCTATACCCTGACCGGACTTTCCTCGAACACCACGTATGAATGGGCAGTCCGTTGTATTTGTGGCACTACTACTCAGTCCTACAGTACGTTGCTTCAATTCACCACGCTTTCCAGCAACTGCGGAGCAGCGGATGTGACCTATTTCACCAACAGCAACCGGACTTCCAACTCAGTCACGGTAGGCTGGCGTTCCGTTTCCGGAGCTATCAGATACAATGTAAGGTATGCCGTTCGTTACTCGGGCAATTGGGTCTCGGTATCATCGACCACCAATTCTGCCAATCTTACCGGACTGATTCCAGTTACGACCTACGAGTTCCAAGTCCAGACCGTTTGTTCATCCGGTACGGCCGCTTGGTCTGGCAGCGGAATTTTTACTACCCTCTCCTCATCGCTTTCGGTCACCCGGGGACCTTATCTTAATCAAGCTAATACTACCTCCATCTATGTCCGCTGGCGCACCAACAATGCTACGAATTCCACGGTACGCTTCGGCACCTCCTCCTCTAATTTGAATTACAGCGCTACGAATGCTACATCCACTACCGAGCACATCGTTCAAATAACCAACCTGACTCCGAACACAAAATACTTCTACTCCATTGGAACATCAACGGCCACTGTCGCAGGAGATACGGGATACTATTTCTATACCCATCCGGCGGTCGGATCAACGGGATCGGTCCGCATTTGGGCCATTGGAGATTTCGGATTGGGGACGACCGCCCAGCGCCAAGTGCGCGATGCGTACATGAATTATTCGAGAAACACACCGACTAATATTTGGCTATGGCTCGGCGATAATGCCTACCAGAACGGTTTGGATACGGAATATCAGACGAACGTATTCGACATGTATCCATTCCAGTTCCGCAAATTCGTCGTATGGCCGGCAACAGGCAATCACGATTTGTATTCTGCCAACGCCACCAATCAGACGGGAGCGTACTTCGATGCGTTCACGTTGCCGAAAGCCGGCGAGGTGGGAGGACGAGCCAGCAACACGGAAGCGTACTACTCTTTCAACTACGCCAACATCCATTTTGTTTGCCTCGAGTCTACGGATGCTCCCTTCCGTGCGGTGAACGGCGCTCAAGCCACCTGGTTGGCGGCGGATCTCGCAGCCAACACCCAACGCTGGACCGTTGTCTATTTCCACCATCCTCCGTATTCCAAAGGCTCACACGATTCCGATTCCTCGACCGAACTGGTGGAAATGAGAACCAACATTATCCCTATACTGGAGAATTACAAAGTGGACTTGGTGCTTTCCGGACACAGTCATGCCTACGAGCGTTCGTATCTAATCCGTGGACATTATGGACTGGAGTCCACCTTCAACAGTTCCACCATGGCCGTGAATTCCGGTTCCGGCATCTCTCCCAATTCCTACACGAAGAACTCTCCTAATTTCTACGGTACCGTTTATACGGTTTGCGGCGTATCCGGACAATTGAGTGCTACCTCCTCCGGTTGGCCTCACAATGCCATGTACACGAGCACGAATACTGTGTATGGTTCTTTGGTGATTGACGTGGCCGGTGACCGTTTGGATTGTAAATTCCTCACCAACACTGGATCTACTTGGGATCAATTCACCATCCAGAAAGTGGGCGTTGCTCCTCCCCCTCCGTCGAACACATCCTCATCCTACCTGGCCAAGTCTTTGTATCCATCCAGTCCGATTTTCGATCTGGCGTTGTATCCGAATCCGCTGCGCGATGATGCTACCATCCAGTTCAACTTGGACCGTGCCTCCAACGTTCGTCTTGAAGTATTCGATATCTCTGGCCACGTCATCTCCGGGATGTCACAGGAAACGGAGCTCCCTGACGGATTGCACACGATGAAACTGCCTCAGTCAGCAGCTACCTTGCCGGAAGGAGTTTACCTTCTTCGTTTGCAAGCCGACGGATTCGTCGCCACACGACGATTCCTCGTTGTCCATTGATTCTTGGTGTGTATAACGTTATCGGTACACGGCTTTTCCGAAGGCCTTTCTTCGGATATTTGCACGACTGTTTTTTCAGAAAGAAATTATGACGACGTTTCATGAATTGGGTCTAGAGGACTCCTTGTTGGAGGGTTTGGACTCGATGGGTTTTGAATCCCCCACACCGATTCAGGAACAAGTTATTCCGCACATACTGTCTGGGAAGGACGTCATTGCTTGTGCGCAGACCGGCACTGGCAAGACCGCTGCCTACCTGTTGCCGCTCCTGGATCATGTTGCCAGACAATCTATAGAACACACCGCAGCGCTGATTCTATCTCCTACGCGCGAACTGGCGCTTCAGATCGACCATGCCTTTCAGGGGTTCTCTTATTTCACGGGAGCCAGTTCGATCGCCATCTATGGCGGAGGCGATGGCCAAACGTTCGACCGAGAAAAGAGAGCGTTGACCGAAGGCGCCAGCGTCATTATCGCCACCCCCGGCCGTCTGATCAGTCACTTGAATCTGGGCTATGTGAAATTCGATCAGTTGGATTTCCTCGTGTTGGATGAAGCGGACAAGATGCTCGACATGGGCTTCTTCGAAGACCTGGTAAAGATCATCGGCTATTTGCCCAAAGAACGCCGCAACCTGCTTTTCTCCGCTACGATGCCGCCTAAAATCCGCGAGCTCGCCAAGCGGATGATGAACCAACCGGTGGAGATAAATATCGCGCTCAGCAAACCGGCTGCCGGCGTCACCCAAACGGCTTATGTGGTTTATAATGCCCAGAAGCCCCCGTTGCTGGAGCAGATCCTGCGTCAACGAACCGATGCGAGTATTCTGGTATTCGCTTCGCGAAAAATCACAGTGAAGGATTTGGAACGCGATCTCCGCAAGAAGGGATTTCCCGTCCGTGCCATTCACAGCGACCTTACCCAAGAGGAACGTGAATCCGTACTCTTATCCTTTCGTTCCCGACAAACCCGCATCCTGGTGGCGACCGATATTCTTTCCCGAGGGATAGACATCGATAACATCGGACTTGTTCTCAACTACGATATTCCGGGAGACGCCGAGGATTACGTGCATCGTGTTGGTCGTACCGCTCGCGCGGAGACCACCGGCGAGGCCATCACCTTCATAGGGCCGGACGACCAGCGCAGATTCCATACCATCGAGAAACTCATCGAGCGGGAGATTCCCAAAGGAGTCGTACCCGAAAATCTGGGACCGTGTCCCAGCTATCAACCCGAACGCAGGCCGGAATCATCCAAGCCTCAACGGCGACCATTCCGCAAAAAGAAGAAGTGAGTAGAAGTCACTGAGGGTTAATCCGCAGACTTACGAATCCGAATGGCTACCGATTTAGAGGTGGGGGTGTTGCTTTTTTCCGCTACGCTGTTGATCGGCACGAGCACATTCGTTTCCGGAAAATAAGTAGCCGTACAACGTTCAGGAATGCTGTAGGGGATGACGATGAAACGGTGTGCCACCCGTTCCCGATTCTCGTGATGATTGAACAGATCCACCAGATCGCCCTGCTTTAGGCCTTCACGAATCACATCGTTCTCATTCATGAAAATGACACGTCGTTCGTTCAGTACACCGCGGTAACGGTCGTTGAGTCCGTAGATGGTCGTATTGAATTGGTCGTGGCTACGGATGGTCATCATCATGTACTCTCCATCCTGCAATTCCGCTTGGCTAAGCGGTGCGATATGGAATCGTATGCTTCCGCTAGACGTATTGAATCGCCCGTCACGAGCCGAGTTGGGTAAATAAAATCCTCCCGGTTCACGCACACGACGGTTGTAGTCTTCGAATCCGGGAATCGCTTTTTCAATATCATCCCGGATGCGATCATAATGTCTCTGGTATTTTTTCCAGTCGATCGATGACGCATCTCCAAAGAGGGCCGTGGCCAGTCGAGCGACGATGACAGGCTCGCTGAGTAGGTAGGTCGAGACTGGATTCAGGCTGCCTTTAGACCACTGGACGACACCCATGGAATTCTCGCAACTCACGAATTGTATTTCGCCGTCGATCTCATCCTTATCACTTCGTCCGTAAGTCGGCAGAATCAGCGCCTCTTCTCCGGTTATAAGATGGCTGCGGTTCAGCTTGGTTGACACTTGTACGGTCAGTGAACAATTCTGCAGTGCTTCCGCCGTGTAACGGGTATCCGGTGTGGCAGAGAGAAAATTACCGCCCATCGCGATAAAGACACGTGCTTTGCCGCTATGCATCGCGTGTATCGCTTCCACGGTATCGTAGCCATATTTGCGTGGCACCGTGAATCCCATGGTTCTTTCCAGACGATCCAGAAAAGCAGGAGTCGGTTTTTCGTAGATGCCCATAGTGCGATCACCTTGAACGTTGCTGTGTCCACGCACCGGACATGTCCCAGCTCCCGGTTTACCGATACTGCCTTTGAGCAAGAGCAAGTTGACCACTTCCTTGATCGTGTCAACGGCGTTCTTGTGTTGCGTCAGACCCATGGCCCAGCAGGCGATGATTTTCTTCCGGTTGCGCAACAGTTCGACAGCCGTTCGGAATTTTTCCTCCGGTATACCGGACTGTGCCAGTAAGGTGGGCAGGTCCAGTGCTTTCAAATGGTCGCGGTAGGCGTCAAAATCTTGCGTACGTTTTTCAAGGAATTCCCGGTCCAGAACAGTGCCGGGTTGTTTTTCATCTTCTTCCAGCAACGTGCGGTTGATGGCTTTGAGAAGAGCCATGTCACCGTTGATCTTAACCTGCAAGAAGAGATCGGTGAGTCGTGCTTTTATCCCCAAGATCCCTTTGGCAGACTGCGGATCCAAGAATCCCATGAGTCCTGTCTCCGGTAACGGATTCACAGAAAGGATAACCGCACCATTCTCTTTCGCCTTCTTCAAGGCGCTAAGCATACGCGGATGATTAGTACCTGGATTTTGTCCTAAGATGATGATGGCTTCTGCTTGGTAGAAATCTTCAAGCGTGACAGATCCTTTCCCGATACCCATCATCTCGTTCAAGGCCGTACCGCTCGACTCATGACACATGTTGGAGCAATCCGGCAGGTTGTTGGTGCCGAACTGACGTACGAGTAGCTGGTAAAGAAAGGCGGCTTCGTTGCTGGTCCTGCCCGAGGTGTAGAAGATGGCTTCATCCGGACTTGCCAATGCGTTCAGCGAATGGGCGATTTTCTGGAAAGCATCATCCCACGATATCGGTTGGTAGTGCGAACTGCCTTTGGGCAGATACATCGGCTCGGCGATACGTCCCTTTTTACCGATCTCGTAGTCGCTCAGCTCTGCCAGTTCGGCGACACTATGCCGAGCGAAAAATTCTCTGTCGAGCCGTTTGGAAGTAGCTTCTTCTGCAATGGCTTTAGCACCGTTCTCGCAATACTCTGCCAACGTGGAGCGGTCATCATCCGGATCGGGCCAAGCGCATCCCGGACAATCGTAGCCGTCTTTTTGATTTAACTTCAAAAGCGCTTTCACCCCTCGGCCTACGCTCATTTCACGGAATACATGTTCTACCGCAGCGACTACGCCGGGAATTCCGGCAGCCGCCTCTTTTGGGGTACCGATCTTAAGACCCGTAAACGTCTCCGGGTTTTCGGCGTTCGGTTTTTGGTGGTGGTCGCTCATGATGATATTCGGCTCTCTCCGGAATAGATATTGAATCGTTGGTCGCGTAAAAAACCGACCAGAGTGATACCCATAGCTTGGGCAAGGCGGGCTGCCAACGAGGATGGTGCTCCAACCGCTGCGACAAACCGGATTCCTGTCATGGCGGCTTTCTGTATCAGTTCGAATCCGGCTCTGCCGCTGAGGAAAAGGACACTGCGCTTCAGGTCTATATCCGGAGACATAAAGGAGGCTCCGATGATCTTGTCCAGCGCATTGTGCCGACCGATGTCTTCACGGATCAGGATCAGTTTTCCTTCCGGTTGAAAGAGGGCACAAGCATGAAGTCCACCGGTATGATCGAAGACGGACTGGGCTTGGCGAGCCGATTCCGGCAAGGTGGTAAGCCATTCCGGAGAAACATGCCAATCATTTTCCGGAAATGGAGTTTCGGGACATTGTTTTTGCAATGCCTCCAGGCTGGCTTTTCCGCATAAACCGCAGCTGGATGTCATGTAGAAATTCCGTTCCGTCGAGGAGAGATTCACCTCACATTCAGGAGCGAGGAATACGCGGACAATATTTTCTTTTTCTTCTTCGGTCCGAGTATCGGAACAATATCGGATGGAATGAATATCAGCGGGCGTGCGTATCAGTCCTTCAGAATACAGAAATCCCAGCGCAAGCTCGAAATCATGGCCGGGTGTGCGCATGGTGACGGCGAGGCTTTTGTTTCGTCGGTCGTTCAGCGGCCCATATTCAATACGGATTTCCAACGGCTCCTCTTCCGCCAACAGGTCGGGAGCGGTTTCCCAACGTGCATGGACGTAACGTCGGGTTTGTATGGGATAAACAGAAGCAGCCATGGAGCTCCTGTAAAGTTACTGGTTAGTACGGAATCAGCGCCTGTTTTTTCGCAGCTGCTGCAAGAGGATTTCCGATTCTTCGAAATTGTCGATGCTTCTTAGCTCAATCGGATCCTCGATAAAGAGGTACAAAGCCTTGGCGCTTCGGATCATTTCGATCAAGGAATACGACGAGGCCTTCATGGCATGCTCGACGTTTTCTCGAATTACGGGTTCATAGATAGCAGGAAAAGGATTTATAATGTCAGGATCCGTTGTCCGGAAACAGATTATGTCATGTTCCTGATTTCGATGCTCGGTCAATTTTCGGAATAATTCTGCCGTAAGAAAAGGTTGATCGCAGGCGGTAACCATCCAAGCCGCCTCGGGGTGACTGGTCATTGCGCGGTGAAGCGCAGCCATGGGTCCGATCCGCCCGTATGAGCTATCGTCTTGCAGTAAAGGGAATCCGGATTCTACGCCCTGTTCATGTACCGAAATAAAAACCTGTTGACAGAAGGGGAGGAGCAGCTTGGCTGCCCATTCGCGTTGGGGGAAATCGTAGTATTGAATCAAACCCTTGTCCTTGCCCATGCGACGGCTTTCACCACCGGCGAGCACAAGACCGTAAAGAGGAGCAGTAGATTGATTCACGGAAGGAATTATCCTTCCTAAAGATACAGAACCTTAGAGTTCTTTAATGGCCGGGTTATATAATTCCCACAGCCGTTGGATCGGGATGACACGGCGCTTGAGCTTGGTGTCACGCGCACCTTCGCGCCAGTATTGCGGATAACAACTGATGGTCTGGTTGCTGTTGATCAGGTGTATTTCCTCCGTCCAGCCTTCCCAGCGGTAGTTGTTGTAGAACATCTTGATTTCGCCGAAGAAACAGAACTTGAGGAATCCGGCATAATCCAAACCGGTAGAAACCCACTTGCGATCATTCGGACCTTGGTAATACACGAAGGCATCGTCCAGGTCCGTGTGCGGAGTCATGAAGAGAGCGAAGAAGCCGCCTACTACATCATCAGCGATCATCAGGTAAGCGATACTGTCAGGCCCCCACACGTATTTATCTTTATTCCACTCGAAAATACCCCGGTTGAAGTCTTTACTGCCTGAACCGAGGACTCTCAGCCATCCGTTATCGACCATCATTCCGCCGCTGTGATATACAAAGGCAGCCAGGTTGGATGTCAAATCATAATGTCCACGGAAAAGGGTGAAGGCGGCTCTGGTAGTATCCGCCGGTATCATGCGTACATCGTTCTTGGATTTAGATTGCCAAGAAAGGATATTGTTCCAAGCCGATTGGGTATATGCCGAATAATCGACGGGCTCAAATCCCTTGCGGGAAGACTGAGCCGAGGCTGCGCCGGCCATCAACAAACTGAGAAGGAGAAGACGGAGGTGTTTCATGGGAAGAAGCCGTTGGGAACAATTTGTCCTCGATTCTACCCGTGAAGCTGTTAAAAGTTACCCTGTTATTACGCTATACACAGGCATAGTACGTCCGTTCCTTACACGAAGGCAAAGGCGATTAATCATTAAAAACAAAGACAGACCCTTGGAAATGACCAGAAAGGATTAATAACGGATGCAAACATTACGTTCTTCGGTGAAGAAGTCGAGTGCTTCAAACCCGCCTTCCCGACCAACACCGCTTCCTTTCATTCCCCCGAAAGGCGTACGCAGGTCGCGAAGCAACCAGCAGTTCACCCAAACAATACCGAATTCCAACCGGGATGCCATCCGGTGGGTGCGACTCAGATCGGAAGTCCAGAGCGAACAAGCGAGTCCGTAGCGGGTAGAATTGGCCATCATCAGGGCCTCTTCTTCCGAATCAAACGGCATCAGTGTCACGACCGGGCCGAAAATTTCCTCTTGGTTGGTGCGACAGTCGTAGGGCAGCCCTTCAAAGACGGTGGGTTCGATGAAATAACCGTTGGAGCAACGGCCTTCGGGATGAACGGCATTTCCTCCGGTCAGTAATGTTCCGCCCTCTTGTTTGGCCAACTCGATGTAGGAGATTATTTTTTCGTGATGCTGCTTGGAGGCGATAGCACCCAGCCAGCTCTTTTCGTCAAGCGGGTCACCCACCTTCAGTTTTTTCACTTCATTCACGAAGGCTACTTTGAACTTCTCGTACAATGGTCTTTCGATCAGCAGACGTGAGCCGCAGAGGCAAATTTCTCCTTGGTTGGAGAAGGCGGAACGCACAGCCGTCTGAACGGTTTTATCGAAATCACAATCGTTGAAGATGATGGTTGGATTCTTGCCGCCTAATTCCAACGACAGTTTCTTGAAAAGTGGAGCGGCTGTACGGGCAATCGTTTCACCGGTCTTTGTTCCTCCGGTGAAGGAGATGGCGGGAATATCCGGATGAGAAACGATACTCATACCGACTTTGGGACCCAGTCCGTGAACGATATTCAAGACGCCGGGAGGAAGTCCTGCTTCGATGGACAGTTCTCCCAACAGGTAAGCAGTCATCGGCGTAATCTCTGAAGGCTTGGCTACTACCGTGCATCCGGCAGCGAGTGCTGGAGCTATTTTCCAGGTAAAAAGATAGAGTGGGAGATTCCAAGGAGAAATGCAGCCGGCGATGCCTACAGGAGTGCGCAGCGTATAATTGACAGCGGTCTGTTCCATCGCATGGGCTGCCGTGTGGTTGTGCAGCGCTGCTGTGGCATAGAAATGCAAATTGGATACGGCGCGTGGAATATCGACACTCTTGGAAAGCCACAGTGGTTTCCCTTGATCGTTTGTTTCCGCTAAAGCCAATTTATCCAGATCGCGCTCGATTAAGGCGGAGAGCTTCATCAACAGGGCGCTTCTTTTTTCTTTGGCCATCGTTGACCATCCGGGGAAGGCTGTCCGGGCGGCTGCCACGGCTCGTTCTACATCGCGTTCATCGGAATCCGGAATCTTGGCATAGGCCTCGCCAGTCGCGGGGTTTATGGAGTCCAGGTAAGCTCCGCTTTCCGGCACTACCAAGTCGCCATTTATTAGATTTTTTAAGAATATCATGGATTTTCCTGCTTTCAATTTTGGAAAAAAGACTGTTAATGGTTCTTTTTAGGGGGAATTACCGGTAAGCATCCAATGGATCGGCTAAGGTACTATTTGGAATAACGTAGAAATGTGCTATATTGGGTTTCATTCCCACACCCCATGAGATCCGCCCTATTGCACCGAAACGACCGCGAGGTTTTGGAACGGATCAACCGATTGTTCGAACGCAAGAAGTTCAAGCTGGTCAGTCAATTGTTGGATCATCAGGAAGGTGTTTTTCAATTCAAGGCCAAGAAAACCGGGTTCCTTCCCATGCGAATTTCCGAAGGGCTGGACCTGAAGATTCACCGCGTATCGGAAGGGGTCACCCGCATTGAACTTACTGTTTTGAAAAACGGGAAAGAAGTCGATACGCCCGCTTACCGTGAGAAGGAAGAGCAACTTATCGGCACCATCTACAAAATTTTCTAAGGCTTACAGATTTCCAGTACGCCCGCCGTCTACAGGCAAGTTGATGCCCGTGATGTAAGCGGCAGCAGGCGAAGCCAGGAACGCAACGGCATTCGCAACTTCGTTCGGCTCGGCAAAACGGCTCATCGGAATTTCTTCCAACATTTCCTGTCGGATAGCCTCTAAGGGTTTTTTCGTTTTAGTGGATTTGTTCTCCATCAGCGATTGAAGTCGGATCGTGTTGGTGGCTCCAGGCAGTACATTATTCACCGTGATGCCGTAAGGCGCCACTTCGAGTGACCACGTTTTGGCCCAATTGGCAACGGCTGAACGAATCGTATTGGATACACCAAGCCCTTTCAACGGTTGCTTGACCGAGGTCGAAATGATGTTGATGATACGGCCGTATCTCGCCTCTTTCATGCCGGGCAAAACGGCTTTCGCCAAGATCTGATTACAGATCAGATGCTGTTCAAATGCGGAGGTGAAAGACAATTCCTCGGCTTCGGTGATGGGTCCGGAAGGAGGACCACCGGTATTATTCACCAGGATATGAGCCGGTTTGCCCTGCAAGTAATTACTGATAACCTGGCGCAGCAGGTTGGGCTGGGAGAAATCCGCTACCAGGTATTCATGCTGTTGCTGGAAGAGGGATGATAGTTCACTGCGGGTGGAACGTAGTGCTTCTTCGTTTCGGGCGATCAGTGTGACGGATGCACCTAACAGGGCAAGTTCAAGGGCCACGGCCTTTCCAATGCCTTGTGTGCTACCGCACACGATGGCCCGTTTGCCGCGTAAGTCCAGATTCATCGTGATTGAAGTATCGGAGTGATTTCGTTAACTTTGAAGGGTTACGGGGTGTACCTCGTGGCCCCTCATTCCGAACAAAGCTAGCAATTCCATGCAGAATTTGACAGAACTCTATGAGCGTTCCGCCGGCCTGAACAAGGAACAGGCGGAGCAAGCGGCCCGCGTCACGCTGGAATGGATGAAAGCGAAATTTCCCACCGCCCTTCACCCGGAAATCGAGAAGATGGCCGAGGGAGGAGAATTCGGTGATGCGACCAAAGCCAAGGTGACCGCATGGAGAGACAAGATGGAAGAGCGTGCTCGACAGGCCGGTCAAAAGGCGGAAGGATTCGCTCAGGAAATGAAGGAACGATTCAATGAAATCTGGCACGGCCATAAATCATAAACCACTATGTCCATTCAACGCGCATTCTCCTTTAAGAAGTGGATCGACGAGAACCGTCATCTCTTAAAACCTCCCATCGGCAACCAAGTCGTCTATCAGCCGGATCAGGATTTCATCGTCATGGTGGTCGGTGGACCGAATTCTCGGAAAGACTATCATTTTAACGAGACGGAAGAGTTCTACTACCAGTTGGAAGGAGATATCGTGGTGAAGATCATCGAAGACGGCAAGATGGTCGATATTCCCATCAAGGAAGGCGAGATATTCTTGCTTCCGGGAAAGGTTCCTCATTCGCCGCAGCGTGGTCCGAATACCATCGGGCTGGTCATGGAAGTCCAACGTCGTCCGGGCATGAAAGACGGCTTGATGTGGTTTTGTGAACAATGTCATTCGATGTTGCATGAGCAATACTTCGACTTGGATAATATCGTAGTCCAATTAGCTGAGGCTACGAACGCTTTTTACGAAAACAAGGAACTCCGTACCTGCAAGCAATGCGGTCATGTGATGGAGCCTCCGAAAAAACTGTCGTGATTCAAATCATCCCGGAGTGAATAAGAAACTCACGAAAAGGGAAAAGCAGGCCCAGCGGGCCAGTATCCCTTCTGCTAAAAATCAGTCGCGCGCCGTATCTGCCGAACGAAAGATCCGCCGATGGCTCGGCTTTGCCGTAGCTGTGGTAGGCATGCTCGTCTATGCGAACACCATCGGCTATGAATACGTGCTGGATGATTGGGGGCTTATTCCGGAAAACAAAATAACCCGAAAGGGATTCGACGGGGTAGGAGAGATCTTCAAGACCAGTTACCGCGCAGGAATGGATGCTGCCGATAACAGCATTTACCGACCGCTTTCGAAAGCCACCTTTGCCGTTGAGTGGGCTATAGCGCCCAATCAACCCGGACTTGGACATGCCACCAATGTCATTTTGTATGGGTTGTTATGCTGGGTCATGTTCGGAGTCTTGTCAATCCTATTCAAAGGCAACAAACTGGTTCCGCTGATTGCCGTTTTGCTGTTTGCCGTGCACCCTCTGCATACGGAAGTAGTGGCCAACATCAAAAGTCGTGACGAAATACTCTCGTTGCTTTTCTTGCTCCTTAGTTGCCGACTATCGATCCGGTACATCGAGGAGAAACGATCGCTTCATTTGGTGACCCTTTCTGCGATGTTCTTTCTGGCCATGCTGGCCAAAGAGTCATCGATCACCTGGATTGCTGTATTACCATTGACCCTTTATTTTTTCCGACAGTCATCCTGGCGTGAATCCTGGCCGGTAGTATTGGCGGCGACGCTTCCATCGCTGTTGTTTTTGATGATCAGACATAACATTTTGGGAACGGTGCAGTCCGCCATTCCTATGCTAGATAACCCGATTTCAGCCCTGCCGGATTTCCTGACCCAACGCACTACGGCCATCGCCATCCTGGGTACGTACGTCTTTAAACTCTTCGTTCCCTATCCGCTGGTTTCGGATGGATCCTTCAACAGCATTCCTCCTTATCCTGTCGGTGACTGGCACTTTTTATTGTCCATGGCTGCATTTCTTGGACTGGCCATTTTTACCGTCCTACGATTCCGTTCGAAGGATCCGCTGGTATTCACCATCCTGTATTTCTTTCTGACCATTTCCATCGTATCGAATGTGGTGATCATGATCGGTACGTGTTATGCTGAACGACTATTATTCGCACCTTCCATGGGCTGGTGTATTGCCATGGCGGTACTGGTGCACCGCCTGTTGGTCAAAGAAGAATCTTCCGATCCGGCGGAAAGCCTGTCAGCCTACCTGCGTCCTTATGCACGTCCATTGTTGATAGTCGCTTTGTTGTCGGTAGGATATGCGGCTGTGGCTATCAACCGCAATCCCGACTGGAAAGACAATTACACACTGTACACATCCGATATCCGCAAGGTGCCGCAAAGCGCTCACATGCGTTTTTACCTGGCGAATCATATTTCCTCCGAAGAGTATATCGCGGAGGCGAAAGACTCCCTGACTGCCCGCCAGTACCGATTGGAAGCCATCGCCCAACTGGATACGGCCATTCAGATTTACCCAGACTATTCGGAAGCCTTCCAGCGTCGTGCCTTCATTCTGTTTTCCATGAAGGATTATGAAGCGGCTGAGCCGGATTTTAAAAAAGCTCTTTCGCTCAATGCTTCGGACGCTGTGGCGAATAACAATTACGGTACCCTGCTCTTCGACAGAAACCGCTTTGATGAAGCGCGTCAGCATTTCGAGACGGCGGTACGTTACAATCCGCGTTACGCCCATGCATTCAACAACCTGGCCAGTGTTTACGGAGTTCTGGGAGAGTCGGAGCGCAGGGCCGCTACAGAGGACCCTGCTAACCGGGACAGGCACTTGTTGAATGCCAAAATGAATTTCGAAACAGCCATCTCCTACTTTCAGCGTTCCATTAAAGAGGATCCGGATTATTCCATGCCCTATTACCTCATGGGAATGACCTACCGCAACTTGGGCGATGAATCGACCGCACAGACGTATTTCGCCAAAGCGGAAGAAGTCAAAAAGATCAAACGCTACAATGCTGGTAATTGATATCCATACGCACATCCTTCCGGAGAAACTGCCTGACTTCAAGTCAAAATTCGGCTACGGAGGGTTTGTTTCTTTAGATCATCACAAGCCTTGTTGTGCGCGCATGATGATTGATGGAAAATTCTTCCGTGAGATACAGGACAACTGCTGGGATGCCGATACCCGGCAAAAGGAATGCGATCATCACGGTGTGCATGTTCAAGTGCTTTCCACCATACCGGTCATGTTCAGCTATTGGGCAAATGCGAAGGATGCGTTGGAAGTAGCCGTTTATCTGAATGACCATATCGCTGGAATCGTCGATCGTTATCCGAACCGCTTTGTCGGGTTGGGAACAGTTCCGCTTCAGGATCCAGCCTTGGCCATCCGGGAGTTGGAGCGATGCATGAAGATCGGCTTGCGTGGTGTACAAATCGGTTCCCATGTGAACGATTGGAACCTGAATGAGCCGGCTCTGTTCCCCTTCTTTGAAGCCGCTGCTGAGTTGGGGGCCGCCATCTTTGTACATCCCTGGGATATGATGGGGAAAGAGAAGATGAATAAGTATTGGTTGCCTTGGTTAGTGGGTATGCCTGCTGAAACCTCTCTGGCGATTTGCTCCATGATTTTTGGTGGAATATTCGAGCGTCTGCCTTCGCTGCGCGTCGCCTTTGCCCACGGCGGTGGATCCTTTCCGGCTACCTTCGGTCGTATCGAACATGGATTTCATGTCCGTCCCGACCTGGTGGCCGTGGACAACCCGGAAAATCCGCGCAAGTACCTGAAGCAATTCTATCTCGACTCCTTGGTTCATGATCCGGTGATGTTGGATTACCTCGTGAAGTTCATGGGGCCAGAACGCATCGCGCTTGGCACGGATTATCCTTTTCCATTAGGCGAATTATCACCGGGCAAGTTGATTAAAGAAATGCCCTATGACGATGTACTTAAAGAACGGTTGCTGTCAGGAACTGCCTTGGAATGGCTCGGATTGGATGCTGGGCGATTCCATCGTAGCTGATCGGCTGATTTACCGCCTCTGATTTTAGTGCACGGTCGCCGTTAGTCATTCGGAATAAAGTCCAACAAAAAAGCCGCCTCTAAAAGGGCGGCTTTTGTTATAGCGATATATCGTAGTATTTACCAACCGGATTTCTCTCCGCCGCCTGCAGGTATGGTAAAGAAGCGGCAAATGTTGAAGCCGAGGTGTATGCCATTGTTGCTCCAGCTGTCCGTGGTGCGGGCGAGAAACTGGTTGTCGGCGATACCGAATGAGTTGGTCAGATGAACCTGGAAGACGTGTCCTCCGGTTTCCAATTCATAGCCGATACTGAAGCTGTTATAGTACGTGACGTCGGTCGAATAATCGTTATCGTAACGCCAGGCATACTCCACAGTGACAGCACTACGTTTGGTGAATTTCAATCGGGTGGCGAAGGCTACGCCGTACACGTCGTTCTTGTCGGTGATTTTGTCGACCAGG
This sequence comes from uncultured Flavobacteriales bacterium, assembly GCA_964455985.1. Taxonomy (GTDB): domain Bacteria; phylum Bacteroidota; class Bacteroidia; order AKYH767-A; family 2013-40CM-41-45; genus Pollutiaquabacter. Next base: position 9,759 of record CAYWDY010000001.1, on the reverse strand, counting down.
TTATAATGCACCATGAATGGCGCTAGCTGGAAGGAAAACGACGGACTGAATTTTCGGCCGATGATGATTTGATTTACATATGAATAGCGGTCGTAGTCCGGAGCGTTTTTATCGAAGCCGGCTCCCGCGCGGAGGCCGTTACGATAGGCGCTCGTGAATAAGGTGACACTGAGTGGCATGCTGTTGTCCGTAGTCTGACGGAGTAAACGGTACTTCAGATAGCCATCAACCATTTTGTCCAACGAACTACGGCCGAAACCGAACATAAAGCGGCCCTCGTAACTGTAGTCGAGTCCGAGACGAATGTTTGCTGGACCATCAATACCCCAAGCATCATAGGCTCCTTGATTCAAGGTTCCGAAACGGTGGGAGATACGGAAGTCTAACGTCTTCGGGCCAACCACCTCAATGGTTTGGAAGTTGATCAGTCGTGTGGACTTGAAGGTCGCACGGGAAAAATCTTTGGTTTCATTACCGGTTTCGAGGCCACTGAGGAGATCCTGGGCGAACACGGTGCTGGTGCACAGGAGCAGGAGATATAGTATTCTGAGCTTCATAACAATTAGTTGTTTGGTCTTCCTTGTTCAAACCAAAGTCTGATTTTGGCGATATCACAGTCTCCCATTTTGGTAGACACTCCTTTGGGCATCCATTTGGAACTGGCGATAGCCGGATCGTGGGTGATTCGTTGCATGAAATCGAGTTCGCCACGGTCATCGATCGTGGCGATGGATTCCGTATAGTCTGCAAGACTGCCGTTACCTCCCAAATCAATGGCGTTGGTGGCATCGTGACAGGCGGCATTGTTTGTTCCGCACGTTGAATTGAAAATCGGAAGCACATCACCGGAGAACAGGATTGTTCGGGCTGCTGTTCCGGAACTGTCGAGGGTGTCGCATCCGGCTTGGATTCCGTTGCCGGCATTCAGCTCTTCAATATTGTCGTCGTAGCAACCGCTTATCGCAAAAATCGACAGCAGCGAAGCGAAGAAGAGTATTTTTTTCATGGGAGTAAGTGGATGTCTTTGGTAGCCATCGGGCCCGATGGTGGCATCAGTTGATCCCGGTTCGTGATGCAACGGTATAATTTGCTCCGACGGGAGTTTCCAGCCACGATGTCGCCGTAGTCCATCACATCGTCATACGTGGTCAGGGAACGAGCCTCATCTTCGTCATCATCACCGCCACTATGGCTTTGGCCATCATCGTGACAGCCGCTCATGGTGCAATTGGATCCCAGGATCAGCTGGATGTCGTTGGAGAAACTGACTTCAGGAACCGCCGACAAATCAGGATCCGTATGGCATCCGACGAATACGAGAGATGCAATCAGCAGAGAGAAAAGTGACGATTTCATGGCCATAAAAAAAGCGACCCGGAGGTCGCTCGTTGAGTGTTTTTCGATTATTGGATGACGATGCGCTTGACTTCCGTGGCGTTTCCGTTGAGGATATTAACCAGATAAGTTCCTTTGCTCAGGGATGAAAGGCCTTCCCAGCGGATTTCACGGCTGTCTCCAGCGATCACGTCTAACGATTCAGAACGAACCTGGCGGCCGGTCAAATCGAAGAGTTGAACGGACATTGGACCGGATGTTACCTGAGTCACGCGAATGGTGGCTTGGTCTTGAATGAGTGTAGGGAATACGGAGAAGTCGATGTTGCTGTATGCCTCCTCGACGCCAGAAGTATTCATCTCCGTCAGCACGGTGCTACCACGGTACACGTAATCTCCGCTTTCGCTGCCGTTAGCATTCGCGGCTAGACCGCAGTAGTAAAAAGTGACATTACCCGTTCCGGCTGCCGGTGCGGTCCAGCTGAAGGAAAACACCTTGGAGTTTGCACTCGCACCGCCGTTGAACTGATGGACCACGCTGATGCGCGATACGGTTCCGATGAGTGCTGTTTTGGTACGGGTGGAAGCAGCGTCCGTGATGACAAAAGTTCCAGCGTTGTTATTCGAGCTGTTCAGGGCTTCTACGCCCAATCCAAAGAGGTTTCTTCCGGAAAAGCTGACGGTGAACGTCATCTGATAGGTTACACCGGGAGTGTATTGGTTGTTCGTGGTTCCGGTATTCAGTGCAATACTGCCTCCGCCGCTGTTCAAGGCGTAGGAGTTGTGGCAATCGGTGCAATCGACCTCACCGGGAGAACCGGTGGCGCCGGCTTTACCGTTATCGCTCAGGATTTCGCTTGTGAGACCTACGAAAAGGCCTGCAGCTAATACGGAAACAAGTAGTTGTTTTTTCATGATTGGGAAATAGGATAATATGGTTTTCTAGGAATGCGAATGTATCTCATTTATTCCGAGTAATTCTGAAGGAGCGATGAACCTGACTACTATCATGATAGGCTCCTCCAACTACGTAGACGTTACAATTCTGAACCGGCGATGAACTCATTCAAAATGGCGAGGACTTATTCTCAAGGATTGTCTATTTTCGATGAATCATTGACTTTTATCGTGTAAAGTTGGCCCCATGAATGTACTGATCGTAGAGGATGAGCAGGAATTGCTCAATTCCATTCAGCAATATCTTTCCGGTATTGGAATAACCTGCACATCCGCAGAGAATGTCAGTCAGGCCTTGGCGGCGATTCAAGAGAAGGAATTCGACTGCATTTTGTTGGATATCGGGCTCCCCGACGGCAGCGGATTTCGGGTCATTGAGGAGATGCAACAAAAGGAACACACGACAGGAATCGTCATTATATCCGCCCGTAATTCTTTAGATGACAGGCTTTTAGGACTGAATATCGGAGCTGACGATTACGTCACTAAGCCGTTTCACATGTCGGAGCTGATAGCCCGAATCAAATCGGTTACCCGCCGTCGTTCTTCCCAAGAACGGAAAGAGATCGTTTTTCATGAG
>CAYWDY010000001.1:1731-6878 GCA_964455985.1 uncultured Flavobacteriales bacterium | reverse complement strand
TGAGATGGTCATGTATGTAGGGGAGAACATGCTTACCTTGACCAAAAAGGAGCACGAGCTCATGAACTTTTTGATCAGTAATCCCAACCGGGTATTGACCCGTGAGGCTATTGCAGAGCACCTGTGGGGTGATCACGCTGACATGGCGGACTCCTTCGATTTCATTTACAGTCACATTAAAAATCTCCGGAAGAAGATTGTCGATAACGGAGGCAAAGATTACATCAAATCGGTGTACGGAGTAGGGTACAAGTTTTCGGCTGAATGAAGCTGCTGAATATCACCAACCGCTATTACATCGTAGTGGCGCTAGCGCTCCTGTTGGTGAGTAGTGTTTTTCTTGCCTACCGTACTGTGTATGTGATCGATAACGAGATCACAAAACACATGCTGTATAAAAAGCTCCAGATCGAGCGACAGATTTCTTCGCAAGAAGCCCTACAAAACAAACCGTTTTTTATCAGCGACTTGGTGAAGGTGGATACCATTGAGCGTTTCACCACGTTCCGCGTCCAGATCAAAGACACCATCCGCTACGATGAGCTCGAGGAGGTGATGATTCCGTACCGGGTAATGACCTACGAGCAAATCATTGCGGGTAGTGCTTACCGGATATCCATCAGTCAGCGACTGACGCAGAATCGGGATCTGCTCAGTGGTCTGGCCATCACGTTCATTCTGGTGGCCATCGACATCATCGCTTGTTTCTATTTTCTGAACCGGTACTTCTCCTCGAATATCTGGCGGCCCTTTTACCGCGCTCTGGAAACCTTAAAACGGTTTGACTTGCGCAAAGGAGGATCTGTCGGATTCGAGCCGTCACGTATCGATGAGTTCAATGCCCTCAACGATGAATTGGTCAAACTGACCGATAAGGTCACCAGTGATTATCGAAATCTGAAGGAGTTCACCGAAAACATGTCGCACGAAACGCAGACTCCACTGGCGATCATCCGATCCAAACTGGAGCTTTTGCTTCAAGCAGACAATATCCTGCCAGACCAATTGGAACAGATTCATGCCACCTTGGATGCCATCAACCGGCTTACCAAAATGAACCGCGGGCTCATCATGCTGACACGGATCGAGAACGAACAGTTTTCTGACGAGGAGCCTGTATCGATAGCCCCTTTGGTGAAAAAACGCCTGGAGGACTTGGACTTATTCATCCAATCCCGGGAGCTTCATCTGGAAGAATCGTCGGCTTCCGACCTGACGGTCCGGATGAATCCATACCTCGCGGATATTCTCGTGAGCAACCTGCTTTCCAATGCCATCAAGTATAATGAGGAGCATGGTCAATTGGTGGTACAGGTCCACTCCGACAGCTTGGTCATAGCCAATTCGGGCAAACCACTTCCTTTTCCCCCTGAGCAGATTTTCGGTCGGTTCAAACACGGAAATTCACCGGATTCCGTCGGATTGGGTCTGGCCATCGTAAAACGAATTTGTGATTATTACCAGTTTTTCCTGTCATACCAGCATCAGGACGGCCTGCACCGTTTTTACATCCAGTTCACCAAAGAACGCCGGACGAATCTGACGTGATTCTTCCCATGAACCCCTTCAATTCCGTATCTTCGTATCAGGATGTCTGATACCCTTCATCACGAGTGTGGCATTGCCCTGATACGGCTCTTGAAGCCTTTATCCTATTACCAGCGTAAGTACGGCACTTCATTCTACGCCCAGAACAAGTTGTATCTCCTGATGGAGAAGCAGCATAACCGTGGGCAAGACGGAGCCGGTGTGGCCAACATTAAATTCGATGCTACCCCCGGTACACGGTACATCAGCCGGTATCGCTCTGTAGAAAAACAGTCGTTGGCCGACATCTTCGGACGAATCAATGCGCGATTTGAAGAAGTCGCCAAAAACGATCCCGAACGAATCCATGATACGGAGTGGTTGAAGGAAAACTTGGCTTTTACCGGCGAGTTGTGGTTAGGACACCTTCGTTACGGAACGTACGGTGGAAACTCCATCGAGGCTTGTCACCCGTTCCTCCGCCAAAATAATTGGATGACCCGAAACCTAGTCGTGGCGGGTAATTTCAATATGACCAACGTCGATGAGCTTTTCCATCATCTCGTCGAGCTCGGACAGCATCCGAAAGAGAGATCCGATACGGTGACTGTGATGGAGAACATCGGACATTTTCTGGACGAGGAAAACGAAGCATTATATGCGAAGTTCAAGGCGCTAGGCAACAGTAAGCAGGAGATTTCTCCACTCATCGCTGAACATCTGGATATTGCCCAGATGCTTAAGCGTTCTTCCAAACATTGGGACGGTGGCTACGCCATAGCCGGTTTATTGGGTCACGGCGATGCTTTCGTACTTCGCGATCCTGCCGGAATCCGTCCTGCCTATTATTATCAGGACGAAGAGATCGTCGTGGTCACGTCGGAACGACCGGCCATCATGACTGCCTTCAACGTTCCGTTGGAAGCCGTGAAAGAAATCAAACCTGGGCATGCTTTGATCATCAAGAAAAACGGCAAGATCACCGAGCCCATGATCAAGGAACCGACGCAGCGTCTCAGCTGTTCGTTCGAACGTATCTATTTTTCACGGGGGAGCGATGCCTCCATCTATCAGGAGCGCAAAGAACTCGGTCGACTACTTTGTCAGTCCATTCTTCAGGCGATCGATAACGATGTCAAGAATACCGTCTTCTCCTTCATTCCCAATACCGCTGAGGTCGCTTTCTACGGTATGATGAGCGGCATGGAAGATTATCTCAAAGAGGTGAAGAAGCGCAAGATCAAAGCCCTCGGCCAGGATCTGAGCGACGAAAAGCTGAATGAAATTTTATCTATTCGACCCAGGGCTGAAAAAGTGACGCTGAAAGATGCGAAACTTCGTACGTTCATTACCAACGACAACGACCGTAGCGAAATGGTCGCCCACGTTTATGACATCACCTACGCCAGTCTTCGAGCCGGTAAAGACAACCTGGTCATTATCGATGACTCTATCGTCCGCGGTACCACACTGAAGAATTCGATTATCCGCATGCTGGATCGCTTGGGACCTAAGAAAATCGTTGTCGTCTCATCGGCACCTCAGATCCGTTATCCGGATTGCTACGGTATTGACATGGCCCGAATCGGTGATTTGGTGGCCTTCCGGGCTGCCATCAGTCTGTTGGAAGAGAACAACCTCGAACACATCATCGACGAAGCCTATCACCGTTGCAAAGAACAACTGGAGTTGGGAATCCACGAGATGAAGAATTTCGTGCGCATGATCTACCAGCCTTTCACGGCGGAACAGATCAGCGCCAGAATCGCCGACTTGGTGAAGCCCGAAGGATGTCAGGCCGAGGTGCAGATCATCTTCCAAAAAATCGAAGACCTGCACAGTGCTTGTCCCAATAACCGGGGCGACTGGTATTTCTCCGGCAATTACCCGACGCCAGGCGGAAACCGTGTCGTCAACCGTGCATTTGTAAATTACATCGAAGGCATTTCTGCTCGCGCCTACTGATTCTTCCCTCTGCTTCAATTTCTTTTCCGATTTAACGTTTCGTCATCATGAAAAACAACCTCGGTACTCTTTTCATTGCACTCGCCATCGTGATTGCTGCTGCCCTGTTCTCCCAGTCCTTTCGTTTGCCATTCCGTAAGCAGGACACGATTTCTGTGACCGGACTAGCCTCAACGGATTTCAGTAGCGACCTAATTGTTTGGAACGGATCGTTTTCGCGAAAAAGCCTTGACCTTAAATCAGCCTACGCTGACTTGAAGGCGGACGAGAATAATCTTCGGAAGTATCTCCTTCAAAAAGGCATTTCCGAAAAAGAGGTCGTCTTTTCTTCCATCGCCATCAACAAGGAATTCACCTACCGCTACGACCAAAACGGAAATCAGACGGGTCAGGAATTCACCGGTTTCAACCTGACGCAGCGGGTGACGGTCGAGTCACGTGATATCGCCAACGTGGAGGAGGTGTCCCGACAAGTGACTGAACTGATCCAGCAGGGGATCGAATTCTACTCCAGCGAGCCCGCTTACTACTACACTAAACTTTCCGATGTGAAGTTGGATTTATTGGCCAAGGCTTCCTCCGACGCGCGTGCCCGAGCTGAGATCATCGCCAAGAACAGCGGTAGTTCACTCGCCGGACTCAAGAAGGCCACTATGGGCGTATTTCAAATCACCGGACAAAACTCCAACGAAGATTTCAGTTACGGTGGGGTGTTCAATACCGATTCCAAAGAGAAGACGGCGAGCATCACCATCCGGATGGAATTCCAGGTGGATTAACCCAGCATTTTCTTGCTCATCAGGTACTCTGCGATCTGAATGGCATTGGTAGCCGCTCCTTTACGGAGGTTGTCGGCGACAACCCACAGGTTCAGGGTGTTCGGCATGGATTCGTCGCGACGTATCCTTCCTACGAAAACGTCGTCCTTGCCTTCCGCATCCAGTGGCATAGGGTACTGCTGCGAAGCAGGTTCATCCACCACGATCACTCCAGGCATCGATGACAGCAAGCTACGTACTTCGGCAAGATCGAAGTCACGGGCGAACTCCACATTGACGGATTCGCTGTGTCCTCCTTTTACCGGTACACGTACCGTTGTCGAGGTGATCCGAATGGAATCATCACGCAAAATCTTTCGTGTCTCGTTCACCATTTTCATTTCCTCCTTGGTGTAGCCGTTATCCAGGAACACATCAATCTGAGGAATGAGGTTCAGATCGATCGGATACCGGTAGGCCATCTCACCTTGTTTTCCCTGACGTTCGTTCATCAACTGGTCGATGGCTTTCTTGCCCGTGCCGGAAACAGACTGGTAAGTAGATACGACGATACGCCGGATGCCGTAGGTCTTGTGCAACGGATGCAACGCCATCACCATTTGGATGGTCGAGCAGTTTGGATTCGCGATGATGCGGTCGTTGGGAGTCAGGATATCCGCGTTGATTTCCGGTACGATGAGCGGTTTGTCTTTGTCCATTCTCCAAGCGGAAGAGTTGTCGATGACAGTGACTCCGGCCGCTGCGAATTTCGGTGCCCATTCCAGCGAGGTGGATCCCCCTGCTGAGAACAAAGCCACGTCGGGACGAAGCGCAACAGCATCAGCGGCTTGAACGACGGTATATTCTTTTCCGCGGAAGGAGATTTTCTTTCCTGCC
>CAYWDY010000001.1:0-1668 GCA_964455985.1 uncultured Flavobacteriales bacterium | reverse complement strand
GATTTTTCGGTGGCCACGGGAATGAGTTCGGAAACCGGAAATTGACGTTCATCCAGGAGGCGGATCATGGTTCCTCCTACAAGTCCGGTTGCTCCTACGACAGCTACTTTCATGGTGTAACGGGTTTGTTGCAAATAAGCGGGATAAATCATTATCCAGCACATACGGGTTGTCCTAGAAATCAACAGCCCTGACCTTTGTTCCGTTAACATCAAGGGAGATGAAAATGGCACGAAGCATTGCGCTCATAGTCACGTTGGGAATACCCGTTTGGAGTTTAGCGCAGTGGACGGAAACCTTCTCAGGGTCCTTTCCGGCGAACTGGCAAGGGGATACGACGGATTTCCAAATTGATGCCAATGGGCAGTTGCAGTTGAATGCGGTAGACGCCGGAACCAGCTGGATCAGCCATACCATCGATCTTTCTGCCTATTCAGAAGTGGAGTGGCGGTTTGTATTGGAGCTACCCTTTTCGCCATCCTCCTCGAACAACGCCCGGATCTACCTGAGTGTTGACGGCGATTCGTTGGATGGTAACGGCTATTTCCTGCAGTTTGGAGAAGCACTTTCCAACGATGCGATTGAATTGTTTCGACAGGATGCGACAGGACTTCTATCGGTTTGTCGGGGACCGGATGGACAGATTGCAGGGGCTTTTCGCTTCGGCGTCCGAGTGACCCGGGACAGATATGCCGTGTGGAGGCTCTATGTAGATTCTTTGACCGGGAACGGGTTCCAGTTCCTTTCGTTGGGAGCGGAGGGTAGTTACTCGGTGTCATCTCACCTGGGCATTCAAAGTACCTACACCTCCTCGAATGCTACCCGGTTTTTCTTTGACGATTTCTATGCCGGAACGTTGGATACGGACAGTGTTGTCGTAGAACCGGTTGCAATTCATTCCATCGTATTCAATGAAATATATTTCGAGCCCGCCAGTTCCGGCGTACTTCCGTATGCTGAATTTGTCGAATGCTATAACCGGTCCGGAGATACGATGGATATGTCGGGATGGACCATTTCGGATGGAACGACTGTCGGACGACTTCCGGGCGGGTCACGTTTACTGCCCGGTCAATACGCCATCATCTGCGACGAAGACGACGCTTCGTTTTTTGAACCGTACGGTCTGGTGATGTCTGTGTCATCCCTTCCTTCGTTGAATAACGATGTGGGAGATCATCTGGAATTGAAAGATGCAACGGGGAGAGTCATGGATGTGTTGGATTTTTCGGACTTGTCCTATCATGATACTTCTAAGAAGAACGGAGGATGGACGATCGAACGGATAGACCCATCCTTTATGTGTTCTTCGCTGGACAATTGGATAGCGAGCGAAAACGTATCCGGCGGAACGCCCGGTCGGACCAATTCAGTCATGGGGGTTTTTCGGGATGAGAAAGCGCCATGGGTTTCGCACGGTTGGGTGGAGGACCCTCGACACATCCGGATAAAATTCTCTGAACCGATTATTCTTCAGTCGATGGAATCCGTGGTGGATTGGAAGGATGCGACGGGAAGCGTTATCACCATGGATACCGTGGCATACGTTGATGCGCAAACCGTGACATTCACTTCTCCGGATTCAATCGCAGCCTGGCCGGTGTATGGAGATATAGACCTCGGAATAACGGATTGTCCGGGCAATGCTGCGGAGCCCCAACGTATCTA